>MUGE01000282.1:0-2498 GCA_002900545.1 Thermoplasmata archaeon M11B2D
GCGCATCTGGGAGAATCTCTGCAAGTTTGGGTAAATCCAAGCAGGACGACACTGAAAAAGACACGACGATGTTTTCCACCTTGACCTCAGTCATAAGAAAATTTCCCTCCTTGAAGTATATAAAGGCTTTTTATAAACATTTCGTAAAAAATGAAAAAAAAAGGAAAAAAGCTACCATACCTTGTCGATATCGATATCCTCTTCCTCACCATCGTTCGTCTTTTTCTTCCTGTTGTTCCTCTCGTCGCTAACCTGATCAAGGAGGCCATGGAACTCATGGGTACGATCATGGATACGACGCTCACAACTGGAGACAACAAGCTCTCCTCGGGTCTTCTCGATCAGCGCACGGACCATATCCTGTTTCTTCTTGATAGGAACCAGGGAGGAAGGATAATCAAAACTCATAATAGCATCATAAATCCGGTCCATATACTGCAGGTACTCGTTTGCCTTGTCAGTATGCCCCTCCAGCATGAAATCAAGCGCACCACGACGGAGCTCACCGACAACATCACACAGCCCTAGCAGATATGCGCTATACGTCACATTAAGGACATCGGGATCAGGGAGAGACGCTCCCTTCATGATGTTTGACAGGCAACAAATCTCGACGAACTCCTGCGCTGCGTTTTCCACAAACCCTGCATGAAAAATTTCAGGATGACCTTTGGTAATATCATTTAAAAACACGAGTTTCTCAGACGCTTGTTTGATATATTTCTCTGCTTCGCTTATCTGATCTCGATGCAGTTGCTGAATCCCTCGACGGCAGCTGATGATGATATCCCGGGAAGCTTTCAAGGCATCCTCCCGTATTTTTTCCTTCTCGCCGATCTTAAAATCAATCTTCTCCATGATGCCGTCAAGGCTTTTCATCACACTACTTGGTTTGTCGTCTTTGCTCATGTTCCTTCCATCAGTTTTTTATTGACCCAAAACTCAGGGACTTTCCCAGACAAAACAAGAAGCATCTGCTCCGCACAAATCCTGCCTGCCCGAAGCTGCCCTTCCTTTGTTGAAGCGCCAATATGAGGCGTACAGATGACCTTCGGATGGCTGACAAGGTCTTTGAACGTCGGTGGCTCTGCCGCATAGACATCAAGAGCAGCAGCTTGCACTTTCCCAGCATTGATGTGTTTTAACAGTGCTTGTTCATCCACCACACCACCTCGGGCGCAGTTGACGATGATGACACCGGGTTTCATCTTCTCGAAATCAGACGCCTTAATCGTAGCTCCTTCTTCTTTCACAAACGGGATATGCAAAGAGAGATAATCAGATTCCTTCAATAGTGTGTCCAGTGACACCATAGAAAATTTCTCATGAGGGGACTTCTGGATGTACTTGTCATAGGCAAGGACCCTCATATTGAACGCCAAGGCTCGTTTCCCAAGTTCTGTTCCGATACGTCCGATTCCGATGATCCCCAGGGTCTTTCCACAAAGCTCAACACCCTTGAACGCTTTCTTCTCCCATAACCCCTGCTTCATCGAATGGTCCGCCTGAGGTATCGAACGGGAAGTCGCAAGCATCAGTCCAAACGCAAGCTCTGCGACACTTTCTGTGGTACCAGTCGGAGCGTTGACAACCTTTATGTTGTTCTTCGACGCGGTCACCAAATCGATATTGTCCACGCCAATCCCAGCTCGTCCAATGACCTTAAGGTTCCCTTTTGCACCGGCAGCGATAATCTCAGCAGTCGCTTTTGTTCTGCTCCGTACCATAAGACCATCATACGTGGAAATTTCTTTAAGCAAGGTTGCTGGATCCATTTCATTAAATGTAACCTCATGACCAGCGTCCTTTAATTGTTGGATAACAGCATTCTCTGTTTTATCAGTAATAAGTATTTTCATAACAATACCTCGATAGGGTGTATCATAAGGAAGATAAAAACGTTTACGTTCCTAGAGTATCTCCCGGAAATCAATCCCCGGGTATTCTGCTTTCTCCCCCAGCTCCTCTTCGATACGTATGAGCTGGTTGTACTTTGCGTTCCTATCGCTTCGCGCTGGTGCACCGGTCTTTATCTGCCCAGCGTTGGTCCCCACCACAAGGTCAGCAATAAAGGTATCCTCTGTCTCTCCACTCCGATGACTCACGACCACAGTCCACCCTTGGTCCTGTGCCATCTTAATCGCATTTAACGTTTCAGTGACCGTACCGATCTGATTAAGTTTAATGAGCACAGAGTTTGCCGCCTGACGCTCAATTCCCTTCTGAATTCGTTTTGTATTGGTCACAAATAAATCATCGCCAACGATCTGAACCTTGCTGCCAAGTCTCTTTGTCATCTCAACCCAGGAGTCCCAATCATCCTCCGCAAGACCATCCTCGATGCTGACGATAGGGTACTGTTCACACAAATTCACGTAGAAATCAACCAATTCCCCCCCCGAATAGGATTTCTCACCAATTTTATAGGTCCCCTCGTAAAAAAACTCACTGGAAGCGGGATCAAGAGCGATTTTCATTTGTCCGGAGTACCCGGCGCT
>MUGE01000283.1:0-2461 GCA_002900545.1 Thermoplasmata archaeon M11B2D
GTCACTGATTGCCAAAATAATGGAAGCCTATTTTAAGTTAAGATTCTTCTCCAATTTAGTTGGAGAAGAGGGTCCAAGGATTCAAAGGAAACTTTAGTCTTACTTTACTTAAATAATTTGGATATACAAGATGAGATGATTGTGGGTAAAATATGGGGGGAAACCCCATATTATGAATGGGATGACAGGTATGTTTTAAGGTTGATTCTTTTGTTCTTTATACCGATTTTCTTTCGAATATTGTTTCTATGAAAATCGATTGTACTTGACGCCAAATTCATAATTTCTGCAATTTCTTTTGTGGTATTGCCCTGTTTGATCAGATTTGTCACCTGAAGTTCTGTGGGAGAAAGCTTTATCAATTTAGAGGACAAGCCATGTACAAAAGGAGAAACAATATCATTTAAATTTGATTCTATAATTCCAATATAGGCCCGTTGTTTTTCACCCAATTTTTTCATTTTTAATTTTCCCAGATAGGGAAAGACCAACTCCCTGACATTCAACAGCACCTTTTCCTCAAGTTCAACTTTATCGTCTTCCCTTTGCTTCAACAAGACCTTTAATGCTGTATTTGCTTCTTCAAGACCAATTGTTTTTGCCTCTAATTCCATCCCTTTTTGTTTCAGAGCGTTCTCCGCTTTTTTTCGACTGGATATTTCCTTCCTTAATTCTTTGTTGGTTTTTATGAGCTCTGCGGTACGTTCCTCAACGCGTTTTTCCAACTCGGCGTGTGCCTTGCGTAAAGCCGTCTCACCTCGTTTTTTCTCCGTGATGTCTCGATTACTGGCGCGTCTTCCAAGAAAGCTGCCATCATCACTGTAGACGGGTTGGCAAAGGTGAGCGATCCAGCGTTTATCGCCATTACGTGTTCTTATGCGGAATTCTATTGTTTGTGCATCCATACTCTCTATCTCATCTTTAAGATGCCGGGTGAGTAAGTTGTGGTCATCGGGATGGACAATCTTTTCGAGAAATTTAGCGTCTTTCAGGAATTCATTGGCACCGTAACCGGAGATACGTCGACACGAAGGTGAAACATATTTATAAGTCCCATCAGGTGCGATCCAGGATTCCCAGTCGTAGGTAAAGTCAGCAACCGTACGAAATCGCTGTTCGCTGTCTCGAAGGGCTTGTTCAGCTTCCATCCGTTCCGTGATGTTACGAACATATTCGACAATGCCGCTTGGATTCCCTTCTATGTCTAAAATAGGAAAAGAATACAACTCCAGCCATCCTACTGATTGTCCTGATTCAACCAAAGGCACGATGTCCATTTGCAGGCTGCCTTTCTCAAGCGCTCTTATAGAAGGACAAATTTCGCAACGTTCAGTTCTTCCGTGATAAAATTCATAACATTTCTTACCCTTGAACGGCATCGCATGGGCGTACCATTTTACCATTGTATTATTGATCCGCATAACATTTAAATCTTTGTCACGAACGGAAATGCCGTCCTGTATGGCATCAAAAATGTTCTGTAAAAACCGTTCACTTTTCTTCAATTCGTCTACGGCTTTTTTGTGATGGGTGATATCAAAAAAAACACCGGTTACATATTCCATATCCCCCTTGTTATCACAAACGATATGACCTCTTGCTTGTATCCAACGTATATCCCCGGTTTTGGATTTGATCCTGTATTCTCTTAAATATGATTTGTCTGTTTTTAGCGCCTCGATAAAGTGTTTTCTGGCAGCTTCAAAATCTTTCTCAACAATGATATCGGACCATTTCATTTTCCGGGCGTTAAATTCATTAACATCATAACCGGTCAATGATTCAATCTTTCTATCAAAGAATTCAACAGACCAGTCTTTATATCCTTTGTATAAAACACCCGGGAGATTATTCATCAGCAATCTGTATTTTTCCTCACTCTCCCGAAGCCGCTCATCGGCTTGCTTACGATCAGTGACGTCCCAAACAGCTGATATCATCAACTGTTTATCAGGAATCGGTATATTTTTCGCAGTAATGAAAGATGTCTCGCTTCCTTTACGGGTAATCGGCACATCTATCCAATACATTCGGTCCGGGTCACCACTGGCACAATCATCCAACACCCTCTTCTTAATCGCTTTCCTAAATTCAGGTTCCTCGTAAACAGCATCCCAAAAAGCGTCCGGATCTGCAAGTGCTTCTCTTGTTGTTCGGTAGTAATTGGGAAAGTTGTCATTCATATATTCAAATTTCACGGCAGGATCAACAGAGTTGACAGCGATACCTATAGGAAGATTATCCATGACCGACTTAATAAAGACTTCTCTATGCTTCAACGCCGCCTCTGCCAATTTACTGGCAGTTGCTTTTGCTTCTAACTCCTTGACTCTTAGTTCCAGCTCTTCATAGGTTGCTTTTTTGGACATTACAAAATCCTCCACTTTAAAAACGAAAAGGTCCATACTTTAGTATAGTTAAGTGCTAAATATGAGCCTTCATATAATACATTGGGTGTGAT
>MUGE01000284.1:0-2458 GCA_002900545.1 Thermoplasmata archaeon M11B2D
GGTTTAGAAAAAATCATGTCTATTTTTTTTGAGGTACGATAATGAGCAGGGAAATAAATGCTGATTTTGGGAAAAAAGTATTAATAAACATAAAAACCCTTATTGAACCATACCTGAAAAAGTTGAAACAAACTGAATTAAATGACAGCCAATTGACTTATGTTAGCATTATAGAAAAAAATTTAGCTGAAATTATATCACCATTTGCGGGTAATTTATTTTCAAAATATGGTAGATTGACTCCTTTCGAAATTCAGATTGCAAATCTTATAAAATCGGGAAAAACGATTAAAGAAGTTGCTGTAATAACTAAAATGCCAGTGAAAAAGATCGAAACCTACAGATACAATATACGCAGTAAACTTGGGATTAAAAATAGAAAAATAAGTTTAATAGATTATCTAAATCAATTGGATTATACGACCCCTTCTCAAAAACAATTAAACATAAGGTTTTAATCATGTAACCATATTTTGTTCAAAATATAAAAAAAATTTAGAAATTGTATGTCTTCAAAAGGTTTTGGACCAATCTTTTGGATAAAGAAACACCTGAGCCTTTGGTCGATGTACTGCTTGAGCTGCCTGATAAACCATCCATTGCCGTCTTGCCATTTGTGTATATGAGCGGCGATCCCGGTCAGGAATATTTCAGTAATGGACTCATCGAACAGATCATCAATGGATTATGCAAGGTCTTAGACCTTTTCGTGATCGCCCGCAACTCATCCTTTGCTTACAAAGGAAAATCAGTCCATGTCCAGCAGGTCGCAAAAGAACTGTGTGTGCGATATATCATTGAAGGAAGTGTGCTGAAGGCGGGAGACCGTGTGAGGATAACTGTCCAACTTATAGATACCACCAAAGAATATCATCTATGGTCTGAAAACTACGATCGTGATTTATCAGACATTATAATGATTTTGCAGATTAGCCAGGGCGAATATACACTTTTTTCAGCTAATATTTTTGGAGTACTTAGTGCCTAAGGATGAAATCCAATAATACTTGAAATTTGACAGATGTGCAGTCGAAGTATGATTTTCAAAATTATCCCATTCCGCTATCTACCCAGTCCAGGTTTTCGCGAATAAGCTTAGGTATGGGCAACTCGTATGGACAGCGCTCCAAGCATTCCCCACACTCTGTGCACTTACGAGCCGCAGTCAGTACAGGTGACAGGAAGGCTCCATTAATAGCTTCTTTTCCCATGCGTTTAATCACACTTCGCACATGAAGGATCACAGAGATAGGAATTTTTTCCGAGCAGGGTTGGCAGTAGTCGCAGCGTCGACAAAAAACTTTATCGTATTGTCTACGGATACTTTCGATTTCATCCTTTTCCTCAGTTGTGAGCTTAAAATCCCCGGAAGTAAACACGGACCAATTTTGGTCAAATAGTGTAGTGTCCTCCACACCGGGTATGATGGCCACATCGGGGTGAGAAAAGGCCCACTTTAGGGCCAAGACAGGATTTTCTATAGCACCTCCAGAGAATGATTTCATAGCGATGACACCCGTATTCTTTTCAAGGGCTTTTGGAATGATCGATTCTTTTGCAGCCGGTTCCAGGAAACTAAAACAGACCATAATGGTCTCAAATAGACCATCATTTAATGCCCGGTCCAGTACTTCCAAGCTGTGGCTGGTTATACCGATATGACCAATAAGCCCTTCTTCTTTTGCTTTGACGAGGGTATCAAAGGCCCCTCCAGCTTGTATCACGTGCTGATAGTCCTCTTGAGTGCTCACAAAATGGCACTGGTACAGATTGATATGGCCCACTTGAAGTTCGGACAGGCTTTTTTCCAGATCCGCCCGCACATCCTCGGATTTTCGGCTGACACTTTTTGATGCCAGAATAACTTCTTTATCTGTCAACTTCAAAGCCTTACCAATTCGCCTTTCACTATTCGTATACGCCCTTGATGTATCGATGAAATCCACTCCCTGCTCCACAGCATGCCGCACGGTTTCAACAGCTTGGTCTTCGTCGACCCTTTGAATAGGAATCCCACCGAAACCACAGCGATTAATGGTCAGTCTGGTTCGACCCAGTGTGATTCGCTCCATAATGTCTTCCTTTCTATAAAGAAATTTTTAATTGTACAATGCATAGATGATTTCACATCCCAATCAATCGAATTTTAGGCTTTGATTTTTGTGACCGAACCACTTAGGCACGTCATCATTTATATCAATAACCCGCATACCATAGAAAATATGGCACGTTGGTTTGAATTTCGGTGGAACTTTTGATACACCCCCAAAATTAAAAAGTGATTGAACGCAAGCCACATTTTACGTCCTTCATCGGCAATAAGGGTGCCACACAAAGCACAACTGACTTTGCAAGGAAGAATCCTCTCGTTTTTGTTGAGTTCATTGTTGTAAAAGTTTAGATGTTCAATGCCTTCCGTAATTCTGACATCATGTTTATGAAATATAGCTGCCCATTG
>MUGE01000285.1:0-2443 GCA_002900545.1 Thermoplasmata archaeon M11B2D
ACTTCGAGGAATCGTAGTAGGATTCATACTTGGGAATCTCATTCTTGTTACAATCCCTCCTACTTCAGCTGGACCGGTCTTTCCGATCCAAAGCTCGTTAAACGTCAGTTGGGGGAATGAAACAACCAAACCGATTGTTCCCCGGGGAGAAATACGAACCTTAACATTAGTCATCACTCACACGATCGCCACGGCAGCGCTTGGGGAAGATGTCCTAAAGCTGCTCACCGGACTAGTCATCCCAATTTCGATATCCATTACAGGGAAATCGTCGTGGTGTACAGCGGTCATCTCACAGGGGACCGTACCAATCGTTGTTCAGCCTGACACCGTATCAACCGTTCAAACAAAAGTATCAATCCAAGTGGCAAACGATGCCCCGGCATATGGATTAGGATATATCACCATTAAGGTGACGGCGGAACAAACCAGTCTTATTGAAGGAACTGAAAATACTGTGACCCTGAGTTTTATTCCTGAGTACAAAGCACTGATACAATCGTCTTTGCCGAAAGCAAATGTTAAAGAAATCGGACCAATGGACACCGCAGTGTTTCCCATTGAGATAACGAATCTTGGAAACGCGAGGACGCTTGTCATGTTGAATGTCACGAATGTTCCAAAAGATTGGAACGCTGTGATCACCTCTCAACTTATCTTAGAAGAAGATGGAGGTAGCGCAACAGCCTACCTCGTTGTAAAACCACCAACGTCGTTTGGGTACCATTACGATGAACAGACGATTCGGGTTTCTATGCAGCCTGTCAAAGCTGACGACGACTCAAAAAAAGGACAAATAACCTACGAAACATTTCTCATACAAAGCAGAGGGTTTTCCCTTCCAGGATTTGAGGTACTGGTCTTTCTTGGTGCATTGGGTATCGTTTTGCTACTACTAGTCGCACCATGGAAACAAAAAAAATAAACAAAGAACAGCGATAATAAACAGGGAAAGCGTCATTTATTTTCCTAGTCATTGGAAACGCTAAGTATGCACTTGCGGTTTTATAGGTCCATTCTCTCGTACGTATATATTGCACGTGGAAGGGATAATCTACATGCTTCGACCAAATAAAATAAATCATAAGGGAAGACGATAGAAAAAATAGCTCACATACCCAGGTACATTTTAGATGTATCCTTTTGTCGACAGCATAAAAATCGCACAAGCACCAGAGATGACTGCTACAACAACAAGCACGCCTAGTGCTACAACGATATCAACACTAAATGAGGAGGATACGGCCTGTTCCACTGTTGTAATGTTCATTGTAATCTGAGCCAAAGACCCAGCCTGAGTATCTGTTACCGATACGTTGATCGTATACTCGCCAGGGGTGGTCCACCAATGACAACAGGTAAAAGGAGTGCCGCTTGGTAAAAACATGCTTGAATTAGGAAGGGACGTGTCATCTCCCCATGTGACCGTATACCGGATAGCGTCATCGTCTATATCCGTCGCAATAACCGTAAAATTATACGTGGTCTGTATCGTACCATTTGTTGGTCCAATGATCGTCGGTTTTGTCGGAGGATGGTTAACCCGGTATATGATCACACATGTTGTCATCGCGGTATCGACCGCTCCTTTATCGTCAGTAACTGTAAGGGTGACATTGTATGTCCCTGAGCGGGTATAGATATGACCAGCAACCTCTCCGGTTCCATTGGTGGTGTCACCAAACTCCCAGAACCAAACTGTGATAAAACCATCTGGGTCGTAGCTACGTGACCCGTCAAAAAGAATTGTCCTGTTAACAAACCCTTCGTAAGGTTCACCAGCGGAAGCATTTGCGATAGGTTTTTTATTTTCCGGAGGCACCCACCCTCCACTACCATCATAACTTTTTGTGGTGAAGATGTACGATTGTCTGGTATCAAGTCCGCTCCCTTCTGGATCCGTCGCATTGACCCAGACCGTATATGATGTTACGTATGCAAGACCAGAAAGCGCCAATGTCTTAGTCCCATCCGTCGCTCCTGTACCACTATTCGTCTGTCCATTACTACATTCTATTGTCCATGAGAATGAGTCTCCCTCCGGGTCGCTGATCAGGATGCTCCAGGTGAGGCTTACCGGCTGATTCGTTGAACCATCCACCGGAGAAGGAGTACCAAATACGGGAGGTTCATTATCGGATATGTACGCACCCATCGTCAATTCTTCCCAAACCTCGCCGGGGGCCGGAAAGTTCGAATCGCTATATGCATGACCTCGTAAACTCAGGTTCGTAGATGAAATCCAGGTATCACCAACAGTCACTGGTGCAACAAGGCCTAGAAACGTGATGGATGTCAACGAGGAACAGTCGCGGAACACATTATCTCCAATAGTTGTAACCCCTGTACCAAACGTCACAGAGGTTAAAGAACCACAGTCGCGGAATGCATTATCTTCGATGGTGCTGATGCTATTGGGGAGTATCGCTGATGTGATTAAATG
>MUGE01000286.1:0-2422 GCA_002900545.1 Thermoplasmata archaeon M11B2D
GCCGTCTTTAAAAGAAACACCCAAGAAAAAAAGACATTATTTCGGTTTGTACTGCTCCATCTTCCTACTTGCTCTTCTTCCACTTACCGTAAAATACAGGTACACACACCCAAGCTCAAGACCAAAAATCACAAGAAAATACAGAAACGTTACCACTATCTTCTGAGGCACAAACCCATATGAAAGCGCAATCGACCCAAGAAACGGGATAAACATCCCAACCAGGATCAGCAGCAACACCTTAAGGAGATCCTTGTTTTTCCCCATACAAGCAACCATAACAACTGCCCTGTTAAAAAATTTATTTCTTTGTTCTAAAAACATTTGTCTTAACAGATCCGCGGCACAGGATCCCCCAACGGCTTGCGGATGATACGCTTCCCACCAACCGCAGTCTGCATCACCACACCAGAGACCACATCAGATGCCTCCCCGATGATCGCAGCACGTCTCCCCAACGGATGTCTCCGAAGCACCGCAAGAACATCCTCAGCCTTCTCCTTGGCCACCCCAAGGACGACCTTTCCTTCATTCCCTATCTCCAGTGGATCAATCCCAAGCATGTCACAGGCAGACCGCACCCCCTCAGGGATCGGCACCGCATCCTCAAAAAGAACAACCCCGACCTTCGATTTCTCAGAAAACTCATTGACCGTGTTGGCAAGACCACCCCTTGTTGGGTCCTTCGCACAGACCACCCCACCCTCCGAAAGAACCCTCTCCATCAGGCCATTCAACGCCGCGACATCAGAACGAATCGTCGTCTCAAACCCATACCCCTCACGAAACGACAATAGCGCAATCCCATGCTCCCCGATATTCCCAGAAACAAGAAGGACATCCCCCTTCCGAAGATTACTGTCAAGCAACCAACGGCCAGAAAACTTCCGATGCCGCCTCACTTCCTTGATATTCTTCTCAAGAACCGCACTTCGCCTCCCAATCCCGCTGGTGTTAATCGTGAACTGCTGAATCGCACCCTTCTCCACCACCTTCGTATCCCCTGTGACGATCGGCACCCCAGCCTTCTCAGCGGTCCGACCCATGCTTTGCACAATCGCCTCAAACGTCTCAAGACAGAACCCTTCCTCTATAATAAACCCGGCAGACAACGCAAGAGGCTGCCCACCAACCACCGCGACATCATTAATCGTCCCACACACCGCAAGCGAGCCAATATCGCCACCAGGGAAAATCAACGGCTGCACCGTATGAGAATCCGTGGAAAACACGACATCATCGATAACCGCGGCATCATCAAGTGCGGTCACCGTCACCTCCGCACGACCCTGTTTCTTAAAGAACCGCAGGATATTCTCTTTGATGAGCTGATCCATCAGCTCCCCGCCAGCACCCTGCGCAAGTGTAATCTTCTTTCCCATGCTTTTCCCAAGGACAACGCTTTTCTACGATATGCGATGGAGAGGATTTATTTATATTCTCTGTTCCCATCACCCAGACCCATATGTGGCAATGGCAAGACTTCGTCCTTACCTTCATCAACTTCGGATTCATGATTACGGCAATCCCAGCAATCATTCGAAATTACCAGCATAAAGAAGCAAAAAGCCAATCTCTCTCCATGTACCTGGTCACAGCGATCCTCCTGTCAGTCATGGCATATGTCTTCTTCACTCTTGACATGCTGCTCTCCTGCATCTCCACCGCAGGAACCAGCCTTATGTGGTATATCCTTACCTACCAGAAACTCATCTACTCAAAATAAAAACAAATGGAACAAACCATGCAAACGACCCTTCTCATGTGCATCGGCAACCGAGACGGAGGCGACGACAGCCTCGGACCCTACATCGCAGACAGAATGAAAAACGAACAGACAAACGACATCGTCATTGACTGCGGTACCACCCCAGAGAACTACACAGCAATCGTCAAACAAAAAAAACCACACACGCTCATCCTCATCGACGCAGCAGAAATGAACCAACCACCGGGAACCATACACATCATCCCAAAAGAAAAAATAGGCACCATGCACATCAGCACCCACGGCATACCACTCTCCATCCTTATTTCCTACCTTGAAAGAGAAGTCGACCACATCATCATCATAGGCATACAACCCAAACAGATGTCCGGACTCCTCAGCACCGTGGTAAAAAAAAGCGCTGATACGCTCATCGAACTCCTAAAAAAACACACATACGAAAAGATACCACCCCTCTAGTACGGATATTTCTTCCCCAGCGCCTCCGTCGACGACAACGCAGCAACCGCACCCTTCGCACACGCAATCACCACCTGACGCACCCCACCCGTGACATCACCAGCAGCATACACCCCAGCAACAGAGGTCCGCTGCCCGGCATCAACCACGATATATCCATTCTCATCCAGCTTCAACCCAAGAGACTGCGCAATCTCATTCTGCGGCAACACACCAACAGAGGCAAACACACCA
>MUGE01000287.1:0-2395 GCA_002900545.1 Thermoplasmata archaeon M11B2D
ATGATTTCTACGATGAACCCTGGAGATATGCATTGATTTTTTCCATCATGTTCTCATAATGCGTCCCCATCCAATAATATTTGTGACAAACAGGACAGAGCCAGAAATCATTTCGCGTTTTGAATACCTTTTCAGGGATATGATCCTGGATTTTCTTTTTTTCCACAGAAAGAAGAGGGGTGTTGCACAGCGTACAGCGAGTAAAAATTTTTTGTTTATCAATTGGCAGAGTGGCAAGAACCTTCGATACCTGTTCAAGTAGGTTTGTCGTCTGAACCTCGAGAACATGGATGTGGGCTTTTTTCGCTCTCTGAATCAATTCCTTATCACGGGAGATAAGCAGTCGTTTTTCCTTCAGGGCAATCTGCAATACGGAATCATCATCGGTCGTTGCATCAGGGTAGATGGTATCAAACCCGAAAATACGAAGCCATTTCGCAAGCGAACCAAGCATGTGATCACAAAGCAGTCTCATAGTACAGGATAACAGATAGGTGAGATTTGTTTTTTATGGTACAGAATACCGCGGTTGTTTAGAGGTATCTTTTCACCACAATCATATCGTAGTTGGGGTTGCCGGCCTTGTCATAGGCGATAGCAATGATGGTAAATGAATGTTGGAGCAGAGAACCCCGTCGTGACCATCGCCAGCTGTATGGCGCTTGGGTATCGACAAATACTGGATCATCGGTAGTATCGATGAAAAACAGCACGGTATCAATACCAGACTGAGCATCTGATGCTTCAACATCTATGGTGATAGCACCAAGTATCACAGTGCGTTGTTGGAACATCCGAGACAGAAAACGAAGACCTACGAGATACAGTCCGTTTTGTGGTGAGACGATGTGCACCTGAGGCGGAATCGTATCTTCGCTTGTGTAGGGAGCCATCAGAGGGTAGCGGTCTATATTAAAGCCGTCGGGGATTGCATAGGGTGTGTCACCAATCCCATCACCATCTGCATCAGAACCTGCATAATCATCCCAGTAGTTCCCTCCAGAAGGATATCCATCATCCCATACGTTCGTTGCATTGTCATAGGCTTGATAGCGGTTCGTTTTAAAGCTGTTATGATAGACGTAATTATACGATGCACAGGAAATCCCGATCCCGGCGTAGAAGTTATCAGAGATCGTGTTCTCAAAGATTCGAACACCTGTACATCCCGTTTTGATTGTAATTCCATTCCAACTGTTCTTCATAATCTCATTGAAGAAGAGTGTTGCATCCTGTGCAGAATGATTCAGTATGATACCATGGAAGTTCTGGTAGATGACATTGCTTGTGATAGATACATTCTCCCCCATCACCACAATCCCTGCGTTCTGTTCATCTGTTCCACTGTTTTGGATAAAAAACCCTTCAAGCACCGCATGACTTGCACAGATAGAAACCACATCGCCTGTGCCTCTACCGTCTATAAAAGTATTTTTTGTATCTTCCCCTGTGAGATACAGGGATTTGTAAACTCTGATATGTTCCCAGTATTCTCCTTTTTTTACTTGTATCATATGACTGTTCTGTGTGTCAGGATCATCAATTGCTGCCTGAATCGTCAGGAAAACTTCTCCTGTGTCCGTGTTGAGTACTGAACCGTACGGGTGGATCAATGGATATCCGTCTGCAGAACCATTGCCTGTTGGATATGGGTCTTCACCAATCCCATCCTCGTTTTCATCAGTCCCTATGTAATCGTTCCAGTAGTTTCCTCCAGTTGGATATCCTCCATCCCATGCGTTTCCTGAAACGACATCAACCGCCTGATAGATATTCTGAATAAAATTATTATGAAAGATGGTGTTGTTTGATTCCATCACGTAAAGTCCATAGTAGTTATTTTTTTCTATGGTATTGTTCGTGATGATGTTATTGCGTGTATGAATCATGATTCCTGCGTTATTCGGATTGCTTCCGCAGCGGGTGATAGTAAACGTATTGATTGTCACATTCTCAGCGATGATTTTTACAACAGTTCCAAAACCATCACCTGTGATGAACGTGTTATCCCTGTCTTCACCTATGATTTCAAGCGATATGCTAACCACAACATTTTCCGTATAGGTTCCGTTGAAGACAAAGACGCTATCCCCTGCGATGGCATTATCAATTCCATCCTGGATGAATTGATATGGGTATTCCAGGCTTCCGTCCCAGGGTCCTTGGGTGTTATCATCATCAACATAGATGATGGACCCTCTGTTGTTTATTATGCGTGGTACATCTCCTTGTATTTCAATAACGAGGTATGCTGATCCAGGGGTGATGCAGAGACCCACAATCACCAACAAAAACAGTGCTTGATAAATGTAATTTTTTTTATGACACTTCTTCATAATCTTCCTCCTACTTGTACCTAATACGAAGTACTAATTTTTTATCTCTTATAATGATA
>MUGE01000288.1:0-2391 GCA_002900545.1 Thermoplasmata archaeon M11B2D
TATAATATAGATAATATCATTATGGTAAGATGAGATAATGAAAACGAATAATATACTTCTTGCGCTCTGTGCTTTTTTATTGTTTGGAAACGTTCTTTTTCCTTTTGCCCAGGGTACGCTTCTTGGTTCGGAAACAAAAATGTCTTCTTCTCTGCAAGAGAAACAACCGTCAGGGGAAGCCATGGTTCTCCCTTCGTCATTTAGCTGGCGTGATGTCAACGGCGTGGATTTTACCACCCCGATTCGAAATCAGGCCCCGTATCCGAGCTGTGAGTCCTTTGCGCTGGTTGCAGCGGTTGAAACGATGGTGCAGTATCAGGTCGGATTTCCCTTTGGGTGTGACCTCTCCGAGGCACATCTGTTCTTCTACAGCGGTGGAAATATCATTTGGGGGTCGTATCCGGAGAACGACACTACATTTCTCAAAGAGTATGGTGTCCCTGATGAGGCTTGCTGGCCGTACCCAAAGGATTTGTATCAGTATCCGTTGAACACGACATCCCCTGATTGGATGAATCGGACCGTAAAAATCACTGATTGGTCGTATATCCCTGATGATCCTGTGGCCATTAAAACCGCGTTGTTGACAAACGGGCCTGTGCCTAGTTATTTTCTTGTCTATGATGATTTCCTCTACTATAAGAGCGGGGTTTATCAACATCGCTGGGGACAGGTTCGGGGTGCCCACTATATGGCAATCGTGGGGTACAATGACGACCCTGGGTACTGGATTGTGAAGAACAGCTGGGGGACAAACTATCAGGATGAAGGTTGGATTAATATTAAATATGGAGAATGCGAGATTGGTACGAAAAATTTCTATTTGACTGGTGTGTATGGGAAATTCCCTATCGTGTATGTAGATGATGATAACACGAATGGTCCCTGGGAGGGAACCAAGGAGTACCCGTATCGTACGATTCAAGAAGCTATCCATTCGGTGTATGACGGGTATGCGATTTATGTCAGGAATGGAACGTATAGGGAACATGTCATTATCAATAAAACCGTCTCTTTATATGGTGAGAATAGGGACACGACGATCCTTGATGGGGAAGGATCTGATGATGTGGTGACTATCACGGTACCTGGGGTGAAAATCTCTGGGTTTACTGTACAAAACAGTGGGAGACAAGCCTATCATGCTGGTATTAAGACACTTAGTTTAAATTCGAATGTGACCATCGAGGATACACGTATTCAAAACAATACGATTGGTGTTTACCTAAATTATGCCTATGAAACCTCCTGGAACATTGTTCGGGACAACAGTATCATACATAATGTGAAGGGTATGTATGCACATTGGGCTAATAATGGTCAGATAACTGGAAACACTATCGCTTTTAATGAAGAAAATGGAATTGAGATGCAATGCTGTAGAAATTCATACATCACAGGGAACCTCATCAGTGATAATGGGGTGTATGGTATCTTTTTACGCGGTGCATCCGACCATAATACCATCACTGGGGGAAACGTCATTCGACAGAACGCTATCGGTGTACAAATCAATGAATCGAAGAGAAACGTGATTAGTAAGAATAATTTTATTGCGAACATCGATCATGCGTCTTTTTACAATGCATTTTTGACGACGTGGAGAAGGAACTACTGGGACGATCGGAGGGTGTTCTTTCCTGAGGTGATACGGGGGACCATTGGGAAACGGCAGTTCCCCTGGGCGAATTTTGACTGGTTTGCGATGAGGAAACCATTTGACCGGTGACCAAGAGAAGAACATTGAAGGATAATACTTCTTATTTCCAAGTTTTTTCGCATAATTCTAAAATACCGGTTATTATTTTACTTATTTTAAAAAACAGGGGAAACCTCATACTATGGCTGACATAGACCTCAAAGACAGAAAAATACTTTACGAACTTGATCTTGACGCGAGACAATCGTTAACCCAAATCGGGAAAAAAGTCGGGTTGAAAAAAGACATTGTCTCCTATCGGATACATCGGATGCAGGATGAAGGGATTATTCAGAATTTTTGGACCGCGATTAACACCTTTAAATTAGGGTATCAGGTGTATAGGATTTATATTAATTTTCAATACGTCAGCTCGCAGATCAAAGAGAGGATTATTTCGCATTTCGTGACCCATCGGAATGTTTGGGCGGTTATCTCGCTGAAGGCAGAAGTCGATTTTGATGTCGTTGTATGGGTCAAAGACATTTATGAATTTTATACGTTTTGGGATAAGACGCTTGATGAATTTGAGGATTATTTTGCGAAGGTGACCATCTCTTTGTATGTTGAAGCGTTTAATTATAAGAAATCTTTTTTGCTACCTGGACACCCTGACAAAGAGGACAGGCTGCTGTATCGGACGACATGTGGCGGAAAACCCGTGGAAATCGATAAAGTTGATTACGGACTTT
>MUGE01000289.1:0-2390 GCA_002900545.1 Thermoplasmata archaeon M11B2D
CAATTGTCACTTGCAATCCGCTGGTTGACTGATGCTGCTCGTAAACGTAACGAGCGTACAATGGCTGAGCGTTTGGCAAACGAATTGATGGATGCTGCTAGCGATAAAGGTACAGCATTCAAGAAAAAAGAAGATACTTACAAAATGGCAGAAGCGAACAAAGCGTTTGCTCACTACCGCTGGTAAGAATTTCCGTAATTTTTTGGTAGCCCTCAGCGGCTATCATCCCCAATTCAAAACAACTCTTTAAGGGCTATAATCATGGCAAGATCCCATAAACTAGAAGACGTTAGAAACATCGGTATCGCCGCGCACATCGATGCGGGTAAAACGACTACAACTGAGCGTATTTTGTTCTACACCGGTGTATCACACAAAATCGGTGAGGTTCACGAAGGTGCTGCAACCATGGACTGGATGGAGCAAGAGCAAGAGCGTGGTATTACCATTACTTCAGCTGCGACAACATGTGAATGGAATAAAAAACAGATCAACATCATCGATACTCCGGGCCACGTTGACTTCACGATCGAAGTTGAGCGTTCTATGCGTGTACTTGATGGTGCTGTAGCCGTATTCTGTGCAGTAGGTGGTGTTCAGCCGCAATCTGAGACTGTATGGCGTCAAGCAAACCGTTACGGTGTACCACGTATGGTTTTCGTTAATAAAATGGACCGTATCGGTGCAGATTTCTACAACGTAGAAGACCAAATCCGTGAGCGCCTAAAAGCGAATCCGGTACCTATTCAAATTCCAATCGGTGCAGAAGATCAGTTTAAAGGGGTTATTGACCTCGTTAAAATGAAAGCGATCCTTTGGGATGACGATGCTGCGATGGGTTCAAACTACCGTGAAGAAGAAATTCCGGCTGATTTGAAAGACAAAGCGGATGAGTATCGTGCAAAATTGGTTGAATCAGCTGCAGAAGGTGCAGAAGATTTGATGGAAAAATTCTTCGAAGAGGGTGACCTTTCTAACGAAGAAATCATGCGCGGGATCAAAGCAGGTTGTTTGAAAATGGAAATCATTCCTATGACTTGTGGTACAGCGTTCAAAAACAAAGGTGTTCAGACTCTTCTAGACGCAGTTGTTGATTATCTTCCATCACCACTTGAAGTTGAGCAAATCCGTGGAACAAAAGAAGACGACGAAGAAGTAGAAGTAGTTGTTAACTCAACTGATGATGAGCCATTCGCTGGTCTTGCGTTCAAAATCATGACTGACCCATTCGTAGGACAGTTGACTTTCGTACGTATGTACCGCGGTATCCTTGAGTCTGGATCGTATGCGATCAACACGACTAAAGGTAAAAAAGAGCGTATCGGACGTATCGTTAAAATGCACGCAAACAAACGTGAAGAGATCAAAGCACTTTACGCTGGTGAAATCGGTGCAGTCGTCGGTCTTAAAGATACTACAACGGGTGATACTCTTTGTGATGAGAAAGATCGTTTGATTCTTGAGCGTATGCACTTCCCTGAGCCGGTTATCTCTGTTGCGGTTGAGCCAAAAACAAAAGCCGACCAAGAAAAAATGGGTGTTGCACTCGGTAAACTTGCTGCAGAAGACCCTTCTTTCCGTGTACACACAGACGAAGAAACAGGTCAAACAATCATCTCTGGTATGGGTGAACTTCACCTTGAGATTCTTGTTGACCGTATGTTCCGTGAGTTTAAAGTCGAAGCGGAAGTTGGTGCTCCACAGGTTGCATACCGTGAAGCGATCCGTAACGAAGTTAACCAAGAGTACAAATATGCGAAACAATCTGGTGGACGCGGTCAGTTCGGTCACGTTTACCTTCGTATCGCTCCAGGTGCTGCTGGTACAGGTTATGTCTTCAAAAACGAAATCAAAGGTGGGGTTATTCCTAAAGAATATATCCCTGCAGTTGAAAAAGGGTGTCAAGAAGCGATGCAAAAAGGTATCCTTGCTGGATATCCGATTGAAGACGTTGAAGTTGCAGTTTACGATGGTTCTTACCATGAGGTCGACTCTTCTGAGATGGCGTTCAAACTTGCTGCTTCTATGGGTTTCAAAGAGGGTGCGCGTAAAGCTAACCCATGTATCCTTGAGCCTATGATGAAAGTTGAAGTTGAAGTTCCTGAAAACTTCATGGGTGACGTTATCGGTGACCTTAACCGCCGCCGTGGACAAGTTAACAATATGGGTGACCGTTCAGGTAACAAAATTGTTAATGCGTTCGTTCCACTTTCTGAAATGTTCGGATATTCTACTGACCTTCGTTCTGCAACACAAGGTCGTGCTAGCTATTCTATGGAATTCGATCACTACGAAGAAGTTCCAAGAAACGTTGCGGATGAAATCATCAAAAAGCGTAACAGCTAAGTCTGTTTTCTTTTCTACGCCTTTGGCGTAGTTTCTCTTCTCTC
>MUGE01000290.1:0-2387 GCA_002900545.1 Thermoplasmata archaeon M11B2D
CCATCGATGCTTTCATCCTGCGTGGTTGTTATTATCGCGGCACTAGTTATGAATGCACTGCTTGTCATTAATATACAAATAAAAATTCCTATGAGTTTCTTCTTCATATGTTACCCCTTTCTAACTAATAAATGTAAATTATACAGAAGGAATTGGTATATAAATGTTTATATGAATTAATAAAACATGATGATTTACGACGATCATCAAACAACATACACAGATAAAGATAATAAGGTCAATCAATGAAGTATTTTTATATTGAAATATTTTAAACTCTGTTTCATACATCTGTGTATCGATAGGACGGGTACTTATTAGGGATAGCAGAGCGTTCTTAAACGACTCCTGTGATGAATATAAAATAAATCACCCCACACCACATTCTAAAAAACATGAAGAACCATGATATAAAAAACAGGAGCATCTTTTTCATTACAAGACATCGACAGACGATTCTATGCGATGAATTGTCTTCTCAACAAACTGTGAATCTTGTATCGTTACTTCGATAGCATTGTTTGGGCACTGCTCCGCGCATCGGCCGCATCCTTTACAGTCGGCACTGATGACTGCCTTTCCATTTTGAAGGCATATGGCATTGATGAAACAGTGCTGCATGCATGTTCCGCATCCTGTGCATTTCTCTGTCACCGTCACTTCTATACCCGGCATTCGCCTCACTTTCGCTCTGATTTTTGGATCAAGGTTGGATAGCATTTTCCAAAGACAACAGCAGCTGCAGCAATTACAGATTGTCAAAAGCTTTCCTTCTAATCCTACACCAAGCCAGGTTTCATCGATTTTATCACGCCCGATTAGATGAATCAATCCTTCTAAGCGGCATTTCTGCACATATGCTAATGCCTCTTCTGTTGTTGCTTCTCGTCCGAATTCCGGGTTGATACCACGTGCAGCTTCTCCAAGGAATACACATCCAAGCTCTTTTGAATGATTCTTACAGTCCATCGCCTCTCGGCAGATACAGAAATTCATGATAAATCGATAGGTTGTTTTCCGTATAAAATATTCAACGACTTGCGATGGTAGAACGATGCTATCTGGAGGTTGAATCGGTTTTTCGAGGTTGATTTCTAGGACAGATTCTTTAGGCAACACAGTCAAGTTTGTCTTGTCAAAGAGCATTTTATTGATGATGTCCCGTAATATGGGAACCCTGGTGATCTTTACAGCTAGGAATCGATACGGAAACATTTTTTCAAGAAAAACGACGAACCTTCGTGTCGGTGTCATAGCCCAGTTCTTTGATATTTTACTGGATAATAAGAGTATCGATTTCATAAAATCTTCTATTACACCCTCAGGGATATGTTTTTAAAGGCATACCTGTATATGAAACATCATGTTGGGAGTGAGAGGGTATGAGTATATGCAAATATCTTGAACGATATCGTGTTCCAACGGGTACCCTTGATGGAAATGAGTATATGGAAAGCGAACGGTGTCGTTTAGGAAATGAGATACCATTGGGTGGTTGTGTTGAAAACTGCCCTGATTTCGAAACAGAACGATAAACGATAATAGAAACAATTCAATGGACACGATGTAAGTTATCATTGCTGATACAACTTGGTGGCTCCTGATAGAACTATAAGGAGAAGAATCGATGGACCGTGCTTCATAAGCTTTTTAGGTATAGGTCATTTGCTCGTAAGAAGAAAATCCAGATGGTTCCCAGGCTGATACTCGATAGGTTGTCTTTGTTTTTGAAAAACACGAGCGTTGGTGCTCCCCTTCAGCATGACATGACTATCTGTGATTTCAAGCATGCATCCTTCTCGCAGTCCTACAACGGTTCTATCATTGAACGCATGGTATTCATTTATTCGTGTTTCCCGGGTCTCACCCATATGAGTTGAGGTTGGGTCGGGATCGATATAATGCGGGTTAAGGATAAAAGGCACGAGGTGTAATGCGTCAAACGAGGGTGGGTACATGATTGGCATATCATTTGTGGTCTGGATTGTTGCGCCAGCAACATTTGACCCTGCGCTTGTTCCAATATATGGTTTTCCATTTTTTACCTCTTGGCGGATGGTCTCTATGAGGTTATGCTTGTAAAGCATGGTAAGTAAAACAAAGGTGTTACCCCCTCCTATAAAAATCGCGTCAGCATCGATGAGTGCGTGTGCGGGATTTCTATGTTCATGAACACCAATCAATCTGTATCCCATTTCCATAAAAACTTTTTGAGCAATTACAGTATATTCTTCATGGGTGATTCCACTTGGTCTTGCGTAGGGGATAAAGGCAATCTTTTCGCAGTCCCTGAGGGTTTGTTTGATGTTTTTTTTACAATGTTGCAGATACGATTCTCCGTGTAGCGTGGAGTTACTTATGAGAAGTAATTCTTTTGTCATATCTGT
>MUGE01000291.1:0-2381 GCA_002900545.1 Thermoplasmata archaeon M11B2D
GGCCCGCCTCAGATGTTTTCCCCCGCATCGACTTGATCGGTGAATACGGACTCATGAGAAATGTAAACAGAATGAACGGCCCAGCAGCAAGAAATGCCATGATCTCTTTGGTCTCAAACAAGGGGAGGATAAACGCGATATTCCCGGTCATGATGTGAAGGAATTTCCTGCTTTGCACCGGGTATTTCTTCGAAAATACCTTTTCGGTGAAAACGATTAACAAAGCGACATAAATATAAACGGCGGCGACTCCGACGATATCACTTTGAAACATGGTTCTTCATCCTCCTGTAAATGCTCCAGCAAGAAACGCAACAAGCCCGATGAAAATCGCGATAAGCGTATATTTTCTATGAAACTTCAGACCAGGGTTTTCTTTGAAAACCAGTTGGAGCGATGTCGTAAGCAACATCGAATCTGTGATAAGTACCAGGATAAAATAGGTTATGTTCCTATAATACACCCCAAAATCCTGTAAAAAGAACGGCAGAAAGCTTAGAGCAATAGCACAGATATACAGGAATGCAGCCATGCCGTTTGAGGCTCGTTTTCCGATGTACCGGGGGAACGATTTGACCCCTTTTATTTGATCTCCCTCGAAATCCATGACGTCTTTCATAATCTCCCTGCCCGCCCCCGCGAGAAATGCGATCAGGGCGATGATGTAGAGAACTGGGGTAATCGCTCCAAGTGAAAACGCATCGTTCCCAAGTACCGTTGCCCCCCCGAAGATAAATGGGATTGCCATGATATAGGCGATGTAGAAGTTCCCGACAAGTTTGATTTGTTTTATCTTCATATCATATAAGACCGAGATTACCGCGGTGATAAGTGCGATGAGAAAGCACGTCAGGTTCACAAAAAAGGAACAGACAAGACCAAGTGGGAAAAGAAGGTAAAACAGGTACAACGCGGTTTTTTTTGAGATATCGCCGCGGACCAATGGCCGGTCTGTTCTCTTATTAATCCGGTCGATATCAAGATCATAGTAATCATTCAGAGCGAACGTGCTTGCCTCTAAAAAGAGAGCGGTAAAGAAAGTAAGGACAATGTTGATGAGCGGGAGATGTAGATTATCATGCAGGGTTTGTTGGGAGATAAGAGAGCCAATGAGTATAGCAAGAAACAGCATCACCCCATGTTCCAGTCGCATGAGCTGCCAGATGGCTTTGAGTTTTTTCATCGCAGACGAGAATAAAATGCAGAGTTATAAACTTTTGAGAAAAAGACGCATACGCATTTTTTTTATGGCTCAAGGATCACCTTGATGGAATCGCGTGCTGTTGCGACAAGGTGAAAACCCTTTGCCGCCTCTGAAAGAGGAAGTTTATGGGAAATCATGTCAACAACAGCGACTTTCTTTGATGCTATCAATTCTATCGCATGGGTGATATCCTCAGGGCTTCCAGCGTAGGTGGAGACCATGGTGATTTGTTTGTTCCATAGCTCGAACAACGGGAATGGGATGTCGACTCCTGGCTCTGTTGGCGCGAAGAATAGGACCGTCCCTCCGTCCTCTACAGACCGGAGAGCCGGCTGGACCGCTGACACGGCACCGGTGCAGAGAATCACAAGGTCCGCAAGTCTGCCCTCGTTGTGTTTCTTCACCTGTTCTATCACATTGTCCTTGGCATGGATTACGAAATCTGCACCAAATCGTTTTGCCGCCTTCAACCGATAGTCCTCGACATCGGTTGCAAGAATCCTTCCAGCGTTCCATGCCTTGGCTAATTTAATGTGAAGCAACCCTGAGATGCCGCTGCCGATCACAAGAACAGTCTGTCCTGCTTTCATCTGGGCGGTCTTCAAACCACGTACCACACAGGCTAACGGCTCAATGAACACCCCCTCGTCATAGGTCATCTCCTTTGGGAGGATAAAGACCCCCCGAACAATATTGATATCTGGGACACGCAGATATTCTGCAAAGCCCCCTGGATAGAAATTCGTGGAATGCAACGTGTGACAAAGGGTGTGCTGACCATGTACGCAAAACCGACACGTATCGCAGGGAACATGATGGGAGACAAAGACCCGATCGCCGACCTTGTATTTCTTTATGTTCTTGCCGACTTGGACGATATCACCGGTAATTTCATGACCAAGGACTTTTGGTGCTTTTTTTATGCGGTACCATTCCATGACGTCACTGCCGCAGATGCCGCTAGCTTTCACCTTCACTAAAAGTTCGTTGTCTGCAATAGAAGGAATCGGCATCTCCTCGATACGTACATCATTATTGTTGTAGTACATCGCGACTTTCATAGTGTTCGTAGTCCCTAAATGGTGTTATAAACAAGTGTTTAATCAAATTTGTGACCTCGGTTTTTCGTAGTGAAAAGAAAGCAAAGCTTATTATAATAGATATATTACATGTAATA
>MUGE01000292.1:0-2374 GCA_002900545.1 Thermoplasmata archaeon M11B2D
CCAAGAACATTTTGCAGAGACATATAGATTAGGGTAGCAAAAGATATTCCTCCAGCAATGATGAGGTAGACCAATCCAGAAACCCTACGAGCTACTACCTTTGGATATTTATCAATGAGGTCAGTTAGCAGAAGTAGCTGTTTTGCTTTCTCGACCATATCTTCATCTGAAGAATCATTTTCTTGGCTCAAACAATCACCTCAGTATTAAACAACAAATTCACTTTCAATAAACCTCCCTAATAAGGCTACTAGAAAAAAGAAGGAGTCCCAAATGGGACTCCTAGCGAGAACCAAACTTCTCGAAAAGGATGATTCCTATGATGATGAGTAATACACCAACGACGGATACGACTGCAAAGTCAAACCAGATGATAGTTGATGTAACGGACACTCCTCGTAGGAATAGACTTGTCAAGGCATGGGTTATGTAGTGGCTTGGCATAAACTGGGATAGTACTTCAGTCACCCCACCAAGAGGCATGAATGTTCCAAAGAACATCTGTGGCATGATGAAGACGAAGCTAATTCCAGTCGCTACATCAGCAGACTTGGACATTGTTGCAGCAATCAGACCAAATCCAACAGCAACAAGGGCGAATGCAAGTGAAATTAGAAATGTAAATCCAATTCCTGCTAATCCGGTCGCTGGTCTATACCCGATTGCATATGATGTGCCAAGAACAAGTGCTACCTGGATTACTGCTACAGCCATATTAGACAGAGTTTGGCCAATCATATAGTCTGAAGATGATACAGGTGTTGTTCTCAACCTCTTCAAGAGACCTTCATCCCGCTCATAGGTCATTGATTGAGCAACTATCATAGTGAGGAAAATTGCAGCGAATGCAAAGATTCCAGGAGCCATGAAATCCCACTGGGTGTAGGTGCTTGATGCAACAAGTGCAGGACTTCCAATCTCAATTGGCAATCCAATTGCCATTGCCCCAGAACCAAAGATAGTCTTCATCAGAACCTCCTGAACTAGTGGAGGTATCGCAGATACTGCCATGAGAGATCCACTATCAACATAGAGACCCAGTGATGTATTAGTCCAAGAGCTTGGGTCATAGGGTGAACTGTAGTACGATACTATACTATCTCCAAATCCTTCTGGAATGATGATGAATGCATCTAGATTTCCCTGGAGCAGTTCCGCCTGTCCAGTCTCGTTGTCACTATAATAGTGAACGATGAAAACATCTGATGCGGTCATATTGTCAATAAAGGAGTTACTCCATTGTGTTTGAGTTCCTGTTGTATCGAGGTTTAGAATACCAACATCAAAGCTTGTAGTTCCTCCACTTCCAATTCCACCAAATGCTATACCAAAGACGAAGGTCATGATGATTGGAAAGCCTATCAAGAGAAAGAGAACTGCTGGTTCTCTTGTGGTCTTCATAAGATCTTTCTTGGTTAGAGCAAGTATTCTTCGAATATTCATCTTTACATAACCTCCACGAGTTTCTTACCTGTTAGTTTTAGGAATACTTCTTCCAGATGCTCTGCTTGGTGTTTCTCCATCAATTCTTCGGGTGAACCAAGCTCGATTAGCTTCCCTTCGTCAATTATTGCCACCCTGTCACAGAGTTCCTCGGCTTCTTCCATGTAGTGTGTCGTAAGAATAATTGACACGCCGTTTCCTTTCAGTTCGCGAATGAAGTCCCAGACTGCTCTTCTAGACTTTGGATCCATAGCAACCGTGGGTTCATCAAGCAAAGCAATCTTTGGGTTACTTACGAGTGCCATCAGCATGCTTACTCTACGAATCATTCCACCGCTGTATTCCTTTGCTCGCCTGTTGATGTGGTCCTCCATTCCAATCTTTTCAACCATAGAATCGATACGAACTTTTAGGACATCCTTAGGAACAAGATGCATCTCTCCTATCAGTTCGATATTCTCTCTTCCAGTGAGATGAGGATAGAAGGCAGGTTCCTGAGGACACACGCCAATTATTTTACGAACACTTTCTGGATCGAATACCACATCATGTCCATCAAGAGTAGCAGAACCTCCTGTAGGTTCTAATAACGTACTAAGTACATTGACTGCTGTACTCTTTCCAGCTCCATTTGGTCCGAGAACTCCAAACAGCTCGCCCCAACCAATCTCAAGGCTGAGGTCGTCTAATGCTGTGATATCACCGAACCGTTTTGTTAGATTAATTATCTCAATTGCAGATTCAGACATTGTAAATCACTGATTATCTACATGTATAGAATGAATATAAGACATGGACAATCTTTGAACTACATCGGAGTTTGTGCGGCAAACTTGAAATCTAACAAAAATCGCCTAATCCGTTACCTTATTCCGTGAGTATTTTCCGAATTTGAATGGGGTGTCAACCTTACAAACGATTGTAGATACAT
>MUGE01000293.1:0-2362 GCA_002900545.1 Thermoplasmata archaeon M11B2D
AAGAGTCAACAGGAAAGCAAAAAATACGGGGGGTATATCGAGAGGAATCGGTAAACGAGTTAAATTTTTTATCAATTTTTGTACATATGAAAAAATTTTCAAAAAAAGAATAACACCATACGAGGGGATATGACTTATAGAAGCAAATCATCATGTTTTTCTGCTTTTTTTCCTTTACATTTCTGCTTATTCTTTAAAAAAGAAGATAACAGTAGCACTCATTGGGAGAGCGATTCGACCAAGGAAAAAACCAAGTTTTCCCCCTCTTTTTTTCCTTTTTCATTTTTTTTATCTTTAAAGAACAAGGAGTCTTCCGTTGCTGGTGTTTTATACAATGCAGAGGAATGTACTATCAACATTAGAAAATAAGGTATGAGATAACATCATGGATAACAGAATACAGCAAAGGGTCACGTACTTCTTTACATAAAATCGCTAAGCTTTATTTTATCCGGACTTGGGATATAGTGTCTTTTAACAAAGCAAAGCGTTTGGATAATCTCGATATGTTGAATACATCCAGGGAACTGGCTTTTGATTGCATCGCTGAATTTCTTTGCCTCAGTAATGTCTGGGGCGATAAAGGAAACCAGCCAGTCGTAAGGCCCATGTACATAACAATTGCTCTCTATCTCCACCTGGAGGTCTACAGTTAAATCTTCCAACTGCATTGCGTCTATTTTCTCGATAGTTTCTTTATCAAGTGGTTTTGCAGTTTTTTTTATAAGCATGAAGAAATGGCACATATCCTTCTCTGTTTCGTCAACAATCGCGGCGTACCCCCAGATCATTTTATTTTTTTCTAATTTGTCAATGAGTTTCAGTGTCTTTTTCCTGGAGAACCCACAGTCTTTCGCAATTTGATCTATGTTGTTATGGTAATGCTTATGAACCGCTGAAAAAATCTTTTTTTCATCGCTTAATCGCTGTTTTTTGGTACTTTTTACCATGATTAACCTTGATTACTGAGAATTAAAATGATAGTTCATTTAAAAAGGTTAGCTTTTAGGAACAATAGGTAGTGGTGTTGTCGCAAGACTCGCCTGGTTTTTATGCGACTATAAAAAGAAGAAACACTGCTTCTTTACAGATAACGACCAACAAGTGGGATGGAGGGGCGATACGAGGATACGGTGGTACTCCTGTTTGTGAACTTCTCTGATTTTTCCTGGAGGAAAACGATTATTCACCTACCACGTGCACGATGATGGTTCTTCTGCGTGATTGGGTGTCAAGCTCAATAAAAACCAGTTGCTGCCACGTGCCATGGATGATTTTCTTGTTCTGAAACGGGACGGTCAGACTCGCGCCCATAAGAGTGGCTTTGACATGGCTTCGTCCGTTATCATCATGCCATGTCTGATGATGGTGATACTCTTGATTCTTTGGTGCGATCTTCTCTAAGGCTTTTGGCACATCGTGTTTTAACCCAGGCTCATATTCCATCGTCGACAGCGTCCCAGTCGAACCTGGTACAAACACGAGGCAGATGCCTTCGTTTAATCCAGAGTGTGACACCACGGTCTGTACCTCTTCTGTAATATCGATGATGTCGTTTTCTCCAACACTTGTTATGCTGATGCTCTCATGATAGACGGACATGACAAGATAAATGAACGACGGTTCTTATAACAATATTGGAATGCATATGTCCCTGGTTACGACTCTATGCTCCATGACCGGTCTTTGGAGAAAACGTTTTACCGATCAAGGGACAGGACACATTTCAAGGAGAAAAAAACAGAGGCACATCCAATGGGTGTTTGCCTCCTTCTCGACATTAAGACATGGGCAGATTGTGTTACTGACCTTCCGATATGTACGGTGAGTTCTTTTTTTCAGTCTGGCTCGACCCGAAGGGTGGCATGTTTAAATGCGAGGAGCGGGAGGAGATGCGATAGTACTTGCTCTGCGGTACAGCTGCGGACAATCCCCTTCGAACTGGTTTGGGTCCACCCGTCTTTTGTTTTACGAAAACTCTGTGTAGAACCACGGCGTGTTATGATGTAGATGGTGCATTCATCGTTCTTCATTCTATCCATCGAAGCAACCATGTCTTGCTATAAGAACATTCACCTGCGGGTCATCGAAGAATCACAATGATTCTTCTTGTCTCTTTTTGAATCTATCCGTGATGAAATGCGATACGCAGGGTCGTTTGTAAAGGGGAGTTTTTTGCCAACGTTACTCTTCCGAGGACCACCATTCCTTGTTTCCCAAGGGACCACCGCTGCGTTATTTGTTTATCTGTTTCTGCGGTTGACAAAACTTACAAAACGTACTCCAATTACCTTCTTCATCGACAGAGAAGTAATTGATGCCTAGATTCCGTCTGCACCTACAACAATGCTTCGTCAACATA
>MUGE01000021.1:0-10575 GCA_002900545.1 Thermoplasmata archaeon M11B2D
ATGGAACTAGACGTTGTCTTATTATAAATCAGCAATTTCGCCTGTAGATCTTCCAAGCAACGGGTTGTTGGTGGAGAGGATAGAAACATTCTTAATTACGTCGGGTTTTTTCCCTGCTAAATGAAACGACAAATCCGTATCCTTGGGATAGATGACGCGCCATTTACCTTCGATGAAAAATATTCAGCGGTCATCGGTGTCGTGATGCGAGGGGGTGAATACCTCGAATGCGTCTTACGAAACCAAGTGTCTATAGACGGCACGGAAGCAACTGCTATTTGTGAGCAGATGATCCAAAACTCGCGACATCGACGTCAACTGAAAGCAGTCATGTTGGACGGCGCCTGCCTTGGTGGTTTTAACGTCGTTGATATCGATATGCTTTCAAAATCAACGAATCTGCCAGTCATCACCATTACAAGAGACAAACCCGATTGGAAGAAAATAAAATATGCGTTGCAGAAAAATTTCAAGGATTGGAACAAGAGATTGTCTCTTTTACAGAATGGAAAACTGCATATGGTTCCCACCCGGCATAACCCTATCTATATCAAATGCACGGGTCTTTCGTTGACAGAGGCAAAAGAAATAATAAATCTCTCTACCATACGTGGTGTTATACCTGAGCCGATTCGAGTCGCACATCTAATAGCATCTGGTATTACCCGAGGTGAATCATATGGCAAAGCCTAAAGCATTTGTGAAAAAAGAGAAATGTTTGGCATGTGGCGGTTGTATCTCTGTCTGTCCACAAGACGCACTCCTTATGATGTCCAGCAAGGCAGTCGTAAACAGGGATCAATGCAATAGTTGCTCGATTTGTATAAAAACCTGTCCCATCGGGGCGATAATCTGGGAGGTAACATAAGATGAAATACGATGCGGTTATTGTCGGAAGTGGTCCTGCTGGAAGTGTGACTGCACGGTTCGCAGCTGAGGCAGGCGCAAAAGTGCTGATGATTGAACGTCGCGCTGAAGTTGGCGTCCCAATCCTCTGCGGTGAAGGGATTAGCCAAAAGGTAGATCATTTTAAGGTTCTTGAGGGAAAACGTTGGATTGCAACGAAAATGAACGGGGCGCGGATTTTTTCTCCGAATGGTACGAAGGTAACATTGGCAGCGGAATACGCGGGAAACGAAACAGGGTATGTCGTGTATCGCGATATCTTTGATCAGGAATTGGCCCGAGGGGCAGTGAAAAAAGGCGCAGAGCTTATGCTAAACACCTGCGCGTTGAACCTGCTGAAACAAGATGGAAAGATCAAGGGAATCACCGCACAACATTTCGACGAGACCTTTGAGATTGAGGCAGACATTGTTGTTGGTGCCGATGGGGTCGAATCACGTGTTGGAAAATGGGCAGGGATTCAAACAACCCTAAAACCTCATGACTTGGAAACATGCGTACAATACACGTTAAGTAATATTGACTGGGATAGCCCCTATTGCGATTTCTTCCTTGGAAGTAAGGTAGCACCTGGTGGGTACGTCTGGGTGTTTCCAAAAGGTAAAGATGTGGCAAACGTCGGCATCGGTGTTCTTGCTAGTTTAAGTGATTCGGGAAAAGCGGTACGTTTACTTGATACGTTCATCGCTGCTCGGCCTGAGCTGAAAAAAGGTCAACCTCTCCGTGTTCTCACCGGTGCAGATCCTGTTGCTGAGCCCATCCAATCCGTCAAAGACAATCTTCTGTTAGTGGGCGATGCAGCCCGTCAGGTTGACCCGATCACGGGAGGGGGTCTGATGCACGCGATTGAGGCAGGAAAATACGCGGGTGAAACCATTGGTAAAGCAGTCGAGGCGCAGCGTTTTGATGCGCAGATATTGCTTGACTATGAAGCCAGATGGAAAAGCGCATTTGGTAAAAAACTGCATCGTAACTATGTCGTAAAGGAAATCCTACTTGACATGGAGGATAAAACATTAGATATGCTGGCGGACTCCTTAAGAGAGTATAGATTTGAAGAGTTTAGCACACTTAGTATTATTAAGGCACTTGTGACCAAGCACCCATCGCTGCTGGTGAAATTGACTCCATTAATGAAACTTGCGAGGGCGTAAACGTGACCATGAACTGGGGATTGGTGTGTAACCCTGGTGTGAAGCGGACGGTTTCATTAGCCAAGGATGTTGCTGATTTTTTACAGCAGCATGGTACCGTGCTGGTAGAGGAGTCCATCGCTTCTGAGATCCAGCAGAAAGCAGCATCGTTTAAGGAGATAAACAAAAATGCGGATATCGTGGTGACGATTGGTGGCGACGGCACGATTCTGATGGCGATGAGCGAGATAGACAAACCAGTATTTGCGATAAACTCAGGTGGGATTGGATTTCTTTCAGAGGTTGAATCGAAATACGCATTTGAGGGATTAAAACAGATTATCGCTGGGAAATACAATGTTGAAGAACGAGCAAAACTAAAAATCATGCTAGACGGGAAACGATTGCCGGATGCGACCAATGAGGTGACGATTCAAACAGCACGCATAGCAAAGATCCTCTACCTTAAGATATTTGTCGATGAGGAACTGATTGAATCAATGGGTGCTGATGGTGTCATCATCGCTACACCAACTGGTTCGACAAGTTACAGCTTAAGTGTTGGGGGTCCAATTATGGACCCGACGGTTGATGCGATGATCATCGCGCCTCTTGCCGCATTTAAGCTTTCTGCACGACCGTGGATCGTCCCATTCGACCGTAACGTCAGTGTTCATCTTCTACCGAAATGCAAGGAGACAAACCTAGTGATTGACGGACGGTTTCAAACACCGGTGACCCAAGAAAGCAGTATTTCTATCACAGGGTCTGAGAAGAAAGCACGGTTCATCAGATTTGGTGAAAGCTTTTATCAGATGGTGCGTTTAAAGCTAATGAGATAGACTATGGGATTTTTTCGACATAAAACAAGGGATCGTATACCTATTCAATGGAGAATCACCAAGAGATGCCTTGACCTGATTTTTGAAAGCGCAAAGTCAAATTTTCCTCAGGAGTTCGGCGCGCTTCTTCGAGTTGACAGAATAAATAAAAATACGATCGTTGAGGTGGTGTTGCTGCCGGGTACCATCTCCGGCGATTCTCATGCGATTTTCCATTTACATATGTTGCCGGTGGATTACAGTGTCGTTGGAACTGTGCACTCCCATCCTTCCGCCATAACAATTCCCTCTGATGCTGACCTGGATTTGTTTCGTCACTTTGGGAGGATCCATCTCATCATTGGGGTATCGCCAGCTGGCAGAGTGTCATGGAAGGCGTACGACTACCGAGGAGAAGAAGTCTTATTGGAAATCGTGTAAAAAAGATTTTTATATCCTTAGATGACTACCCTTCTGGAGTGAGATGGCGAGCGTACCGTTGACGATTGATGCATTCATAGGAGCAGCGCTTGGGCCTATTATCGGCGTTGGTATTTTTTGGTTTCTGCAGCTTCTCTTCATTGAGACACAAAAACGTTTATTGTCAAAATTACGTCGCCGCCATGAAGCGTTCTGCCGGTTCACCAATTTTATCGGCATCTTGTTTCAAACGATTTGCCATGCGCTTGGTTATACGGTCACGCGAAGTGGTATCGCATCGTTTCAGGTGACGGTGAACTATGGAAAGGTTGAACCAAAGAAAGAAAAAACAGGGATTTTTGAATGGATAGTACATTCATTTCTGTTATTTGGTCCTTTTTTTATTCCTGCAGCGCTTGTGTTGCTTGCGAGTTATTTTGTCATCGGCTCTGGGTTTGTCTTTCAGACACCGGTTGAGTTCACCTTCATGGAATCGGTAACTGGGTTTGGTGGTAGCCTGTCGTCATTTGCCAATGCCTTTGGCACATTTCTTGTCACCATCGATTTGTTCAATCCGATTCATATTGGATTTTTGTTTGTGTTATTGTTTTTTGGACTGGGCATACGACCTAGTTATATTGGTGAAGAGCGAAAAGAGAAAATCGATATGTTCCACGACCTTATCCGCATAAAAGACCATCTGATAAAAAAACCCTTCTATATTCTTGTAATCTTTGTTATTTTCTATGTATTTTACTTATTGTCTTTATTTCTTAATCCCGTGGTGTATGTGGCGGTTGTTACTGTCTTTGGATGGATGTCTCTGACTGCGATTATCGCGCTTCTTTTAACGTATTTAGTCATCTTACTTATCAGGGCGACAGATGAAATCCAACACATATGGAAAACGATTCCGTTCATCACTCTAATCTCTTCGTACGTGCTGGTAAGAGTCTTGTTTTTCTTCTACCCCGTGGACAATGTCGAGTCTCTCTCGATCCTGGGAATGATAGGAGCAACGGCGATCATAACCATCCTGTTGATAAAATATAAGAGGACCAATAGATTTAAAACTACAACAAAGATGAAGCATGTGAGGGTTGCGGATGGAACGAAAGGAACTTCTAAAAAATGAACAGATTGAGCGGATGCTATCACCTCATCCTTTGTCGTTTATGAAATTACAAGCGCTCTGCATCTTTGTCATTGTGTGGGGGTTCCTGGTGTGGTGGTTGACGAGCGTCTCCTCGTATTCTAATATGTTCGAAGGCAATCCCTGGTATCCACTTATCCTTTGGGGGCTTGTCCTGCTGCTTATTGGTGTTGTTGCTTCACTTGTTGCGATACAATGGACTATTTTTTTCTTATATCTTGGAGTCTTTGCTGGTGGCCTCGGCTTACTTTTCTGGCAGCAGTGGGAGGATGTCTCTGAATTATTTTTACTTGTGTACTCGATTGCTGTTTCCATAGGAGGGTTCTTGATTGTTGAATTATATCGTCGGTCCCATAAGTATATCATAACGAATCTCCGAATTATCTTCAAAGGAGGCTTGTTTACGAAACGTGAGCGGACAATCCGGTATGATAAAATCGCTGATATTGATGCGAAACAAGGAATCCTTGGGCAGATTTTTGGATTTGGGACTATTATCCCTGTGAGTCAGTCAGGGTTTGGTCTTGGCAGTGATAAAACCATGGCAGCGGGTGGGCTTGCTGTTGGATCGAAAAAAGCAAAACTATTTGGGTTTGCTGGTGGAGGAAAAGAAGTCCAGACACCCATTGCTAGAAGTTACTACGAGCTACATGGTGTGTATCCGTATAAGGACATAAAACATCTTGTTGAGGACATGGTGCAAAGCCATGTTCCGACGCAGTATCAGAAAGAACAAGTGGAGTTTCAAAAACAACAGGTGGACATTCAGACGCAAATGAGGGATCTTCTGCACAAACAGATCATCGGTAAGCCGCGAAGGAAAGCAATGAAACAAACAATCGAAGAAGAAGAGGAACCTGAGGATGAGGAAGAACAAGAGGAGGATATGACGACGGTTACGACAAAGAAAACTGTCGCATATACGGATGCGTTTGCACCAGAGCAAGTGGATATCCAGCAGCAGATGAAGGATCTGTTGAAGAAACAAAAGACTATGAAAGCAGTCGAGCCAAAGAACGAGGAAATCGAAGAAGACGATGATGGAGGCGCCGGAAAACAAGACATGGCATAACGCAGGGATATCTTTATAAAATATGATGCTATTTATGAAGAACTGATGGTACCAAAAAGAGTTTTTTTTACCAAAGGTGTAGGGAGACATAAACACGAGCTGCAATCCTTTGAGCTTGCGTTGCGTGACGCCGATATCGAACAATGCAACCTTGTGTACGTCTCAAGCATTATACCGCCCAATTGCACAATCGTTTCAAAAGAAAAAGGCATCAAAGAGCTCAATGCCGGCGAGATTACCTATGTCGTCATGTCTCGAAATTCGACCAATGAGCCAAATAGACTGATTGGGGCAGCGGTTGGAGTCGCGGTTCCAAAGGATCGGTCGAACTATGGGTATATCTCCGAGCATCATGCGTTTGGCATCATCAGCAAGAAACTTGAGGACTATACAGAGGATCTTGCAGCGACCATGCTTGCGACTACGCTTGGGTTAGAGTTCGATCCGGATAAGGCGTGGGATAAACGGAAACAGGAGTATAAGATGAGCAGGCAGATCGTCCGGACTCAGAGTGTCGCACAGACCGCGGAGGGGGATAAAAACGGATTGTGGACAACTGTTCTTGCTGCTGCGGTATTTATGGAAAATGACGGGTAAACATCCTGTCCTTCTTTGCTTTTTTCATCATTCCTTTCTAAAAAGAATTTTAAAGACGCGTCAGACAATCTCTGATAGTATCAGGGCGTAGACTGCAATCCCAGCTAGCTTCTTGGGGCCAAAAGAAAAATACTGTTCAATCCACCATGATGCTTTCTCAGGGAACGGGGAGCTATAGTTCACTGGATAGATGTCATAGGATACGATGCCTGCATTATTGTGTTCTAAAGGAGTGGAGTAGGGATTTGCGATGTTTTGAAAGGGGTCGCACAGAGCGATAAAGCCGTTTGGATTTATGCCAGCAACCGCAACATAATGACCTAAAAATGTTGGAAAGAACACCGCGTTTGAATTATAGAAAAGAAAATTGATAATGATGCCGCTGTCATTATGAAGTTTTTCAACGATTTGGGAAAACGTTGGTTTTCGTACTGCCTCTATAGAATAGTGACTTTGTAGCCCCGCATCTTGAATGTACTGTCGAACTCCTTCTTCAAGATATTCAGGAAATGTTCCTGCAAAACCACGGATAAAAGGATATCGACAGAAATTGGTGTTACAATACCAAGCAATCGTTTCAATAAGTTCCTTGGCACCACGTCCCTGTTTCCAGGGAGTTAGGATATCGTTTACGTTGTTGAAGTTATGATCATCTGATGTAGGCCCAGGGGTTGGAGACCCTACGGTAGTATAATCCCTGACAAGAGGATAGGCATCCACGCCATCACCAGGGAATCCACCGGGGTCTTCATGTTTTGAATCAAACCACCAGAAAATATCAGCGACGCAGGTTGGACCACAAAATGACCACAACCCTCCTACGAACCGCCATATCCCTTGTCTTGCCTTCCAGTTATCCTGCTGTTGATCGAAATCAGGCAGACCGTGCGGTGCATAATTCGGATAGGCGGGAAGGAAGTACCATCCCTCATCGTTCATCGTTTGAGGCGCCCTTAAAGAGAATTCAGAAGGTACTACTGGGACAGAAAAAAGGAAAAAGAGAACAAGCATTGAAACAAAACAACCTTTCTTTTTTATCATCTTTTCCCACTATTATATCAATACGCCCTCCTTTATTTAAACATATCATCTATGACACAAATCTGAGCGAACAGCCTCAGTTTCGTTAAAAAGAATTTATATGTGAGTTTGTAATACCCTTTTTTTATGAAAGGAGACCTTTCAATGATGCAGGAGTTTGTAAAGTGGTTTGAAGATCTCACCATCGGTGACGTCCCTTCTGTTGGTGGGAAAAATGCCTCGCTTGGAGAAATGATTCGTAATCTGGGCTCGAAAGGAGTCCAAGTGCCTTCAGGGTTTGCCATTACTGCCTATGCCTATAAATATATGATTGAAAAGGCAGGGATAGACGTAAAAATAAAAGAAATCCTAAAGGGTCTGAACACCCACGATGTGACAGATCTTGCGGAACGAGGACAAAAAATTCGCACGCTTATCAAAAACACCCCGATTCCGCCAGAGCTTGAAGAAGACATCCGACGACACTACCGGGAGATGGAGTTCCGCTATGGTGAAAATGTGGATGTTGCGGTACGCAGTAGTGCGACTGCCGAGGATTTGCCAGATGCTAGCTTCGCGGGACAGCAGGAAACCTATCTGAACGTCCGCGGGGAAAACGCACTTATAGAGAAAGTACGAGATTGCTTTGCGTCGTTGTTTACCAACCGTGCTATCTCCTATCGTGTCGACAAGGGTTTTGACCATTTCTCAGTCTATCTTTCTGTCGGCGTCCAAAAGATGGTTCGCTCGGACCTCGCCTGCTCTGGTGTGATGTTCTCGATTGACACGGAAAGCGGGTTTACCAATGCGGTGTATATCACGGGCGCCTATGGTCTTGGGGAAAACGTGGTACAAGGTACCGTCAATCCAGATCAGTTCTACGTGTTCAAACCCACACTTATGAAGGGGTTTAAACCGATTCTGGAGAAGAAACTTGGTTCAAAAGAGAAACGCCTTGTCTACGGGACAACAGGGACAAAACAGACAAAGGTCAGTCCGGAAGACAAAGCGAAATTCGTTATTGATGACGATGAGCTGTTGACTCTTGCCAGATGGGCGTGTATCATTGAGGATCATTATAAAAAACCAATGGATATCGAATGGGCGAAAGATGGTCAGACAAACGACCTGTTCATTGTTCAAGCCCGTCCGGAGACGGTTCATTCGCAAAAAGATCAGGCGACCATGAAAACCTATGTGCTTGATGAAAAAGGAACGCTTCTTGCCCAAGGCGAAGCAGTTGGCAGTAAAATCGGACAAGGCGAGGTTAACGTTATCGAGGAGGCTAAGGATATCAGTCAGTTCAAAAAAGGTCAGGTCCTGGTAACGGACATGACGGATCCTGACTGGGAACCTATCATGAAAATCGCTGGTGCAATTGTCACCAACCGCGGCGGACGGACCTGCCATGCTGCCATTATCTCACGGGAGCTTGGGATCCCTTGTGTTATTGGTACAGGAAACGGCACCTCGGTCATTAAAAACGGCTCGCACATCACCGTGGATTGCTCGGAAGGAAGTGGACGTATTTACGAGGGTTTGCTAAAATACCATGTCGATGAGGTAAAACTGGACCAGCTACCTACAACAAAGACACAGATTATGATGAACGTCGGGGTGCCTGAGCAAGCATTCCAACAAGGGCAGATACCGAACAACGGCGTAGGCTTAGCACGGGAAGAATTCATTATCAACTCACACATCGGCATTCATCCCCTTGCATTACTTGAGTATAAAGCACTGGAAAAGAAATCAGCAAAGGACAAGAAGATCGCGGAGGTCATCAAAAAGATCGATGAACGCAGCATCGGGTATGATGATAAAATGGAGTTTTTTGTTGATACGTTGGCGAGAGGAATCGCAAAGATAGCTGCAGGGTTCTACCCAAATGATGTCATTGTTCGGATGTCTGATTTTAAGACAAACGAATATGCAAACCTCATTGGTGGATATTTGTACGAACCTGAAGAGCATAACCCCATGATCGGCTGGCGAGGGGCCTCTCGATACTATGACCCGAAGTTCAAACCAGCGTTCGGACTGGAATGTATCGCGTTAAAGAAAGCACGCAATGAGATGGGGCTTACCAATATCAAACCCATGATCCCGTTCTGCAGAACTCCTGAAGAAGGCCGAAAGGTCATCTCTGTTATGAACGAATACGGTCTGAAACAGGGGGAGAACGGTCTTGAAGTGTATGTCATGTGTGAAATCCCATCTAACGTCATTGTCGCAGACCAGTTCTCAGAGATCTTCGATGGGTTTAGTATCGGGTCTAACGACCTTACACAGCTCTCGCTTGGACTGGATCGGGACTCTGATCTGGTGGCACATATCTTTGATGAGCGGAACGATGCAGTGAAACGATTGATATCCCAAGTCATCTCGACTGCACATCAACATCATCCGAGACGAAAAGTCGGTATCTGCGGACAAGCACCCTCTGATTTCCCAGAGTTTGCGGAGTTCCTTGTTGAGTGCGGAATTGACAGCATCTCGCTGAACCCGGATACAGTCATCAAAACACGCTTGAAAATCGCTGAGACGGAACAACGGCTTGGACGATAATCCATTTCCTTTCTTTTTTCCCTCTTCCAGGCAGGCTCTTTCTCAAAAGTATTTAGTATTGCTACTAGTTGTCCTTTTGTATGAATGTCATTCCGCTTGTTTCTGTGAAAAAAGGGGTTGTTTATGATGGAAGAGAGCAGAGTGCATCTGTCTTTTCTCTTGACACGTTGTTTACCCGGGTCGAACGGGAGACGATGCTGTACGTGCTGGATTATGACGGCATAGAGCATAACAACCCTAATTTTGAGTTGTATCAACGACTCGCCGAACGCTATATTCTTTGGATTGACAATGGCCCCCGGAGACTTGATGACGTCATGGATACCATTATGGCTGGTGCTACAACTATCACACTACGGCCAGATCTTTGGCCGGATCTGGACATGCCTGGTGTGCAGGAGCTGACTGAAGATGAGATCTATCTTGATTTAAGTCTGCACTATCAAGAACAACGGACACTGCAAGTACCCTACTCAGGTGATATCGGTATCGTTTTGTTTAATGATGAGACGTTGTATGGTAGCTTTTCAAAACAAAGTACTTCCAAGCAGAAAATATTCCTATACACGGATTCGACAGAGAAAAGCCGGTTCTGGGATGAACAAGGAATTGCCGGTATCATTATCGATTTACAAAAAAAACAAGGAGCATAAATATGAACTCCGAGGCAGAAATCGTTATCGCATTTCTTTTTAACCGAAGTGGAAAAACCACGTTGACCGAGGCGGAGCTTTATTTGTCGTTATCCATGGAGCTTGGGTGGCTGTCCACAAAAGAGGCGCAGGAGTTTGTCAAATATGCACTCACACAAGGGTTGCTTGTGAGAAAAAATGAGGAGATGGCACCGAGTTTTCCTATTGAAAAAACTACAATTCCTTTGGGTTT
>MUGE01000294.1:0-2343 GCA_002900545.1 Thermoplasmata archaeon M11B2D
TAATACTATATAAAAAAAATAATATTTCTTACAAACATTTCACTTAGTAGATTGAAACATGAAATGTTTATATAGCCAGATAACTTTATATTATATCTAAGGGGTGAAATGTATGAAAAATAATAAAAGAAAAAGTTTGATTACAATTTTTCTTATTGTTCTTATGCTTTTTTTAACAGCAGCTTCATTTACTGGAAGTAACATCACTCCACATCAGGTACCTTCTCCGTTTCATAGAACGATTGTCTTTGTCGAAAAATCAACAGGTCTTGAGACCCCAGCAAAAGAAGGAGGGAATACCGAGCTAGAACTTGCTGACATAAATAACGATGGAAATTTAGATGTCATATGTGTCGGTGACCATGGATCACCGTATATAAATAGTCCTCAACATGGGATTATGGTGTGGTTAGGTTCGGGTGAGGGATCTTGGTCTGTTCAGCAAGTCGGTAATTTTGGATATGGTGGCATCGAAGCAGGGGATCTTAACTTAGATGGGAATCTTGATGTGGTGTGGGGTATTCATCATAACTATGCAACGCCCGGTTCTGGATTTGGTGATACGTTACTTGGTGCTGCATTAGGGGATGGAACTGGTTCGAATTGGATTCCTTGGGCGACAGGACTAGGGACTAGTGGTGAAGACTGGGGAATGTTTGAATGTGGACTTGCTGATTTTGATTGTAACGGCCGTCTTGATCTTATTTCCCAATCCTTTGGCTGCTGCAACGGATATCATCTGTATGAAAATCATGGGAATGGAACTTGGTCGCAGAGATGGGCTTTAACTGGGGGAAACAACAATAATAATCTAGAAACCGCTGACTTTAATGCGGATGGATTCCCTGATTTTGCAGGGAATCGTGAAGCGACCCATGTCTTTTTTGGCGATGGTACGTTCAATTTTACAATGACACAGACTGGTCTTCCTGGAGGATTATGGAATGGTCTTGACTGTGGGGATATGAACAATGATGGATGGGAGGATATTGTCCTTGGAAGCGGTTCATATGGTATCGGATGTTACATCTATGATGTGCAAAATAACGATTGGGATTCAGTATCAAATGGTTTACCAACCTCCGGGGTATATTATCCTCAGTTTGGTGATCTTAATGGTGATGGATTTCTTGATATCGTCGGCTATGCTGGTCCAACTGGATATGCCTATCTAGGCGATGGAAATGGGAATTGGGTTCTTGAGGGGACGTTTTCCATGCCTCCTTCTGGTGATTTCTCAGCGTTTCTTGTGGATGGTGATTTTGATCACGATGGTCGAGAGGATGTCGTTATTCAAGCTGAACAAGGAGCGTGGCCGTCTTATCAAAACCAACTGAAGGCGTTCTCCCCATGGGTTTCACCAAATGAGCTTTCTGCATTGGTACAATCTCCACACGGGGGTGAAACATTCAGAAGCGGATCGATTCGAAATATCCGATGGCTTTCTGCAGTTCCGTTTTCGCAGGGTGTATCAACCGTCGATATTCTGATTTCTCGTCATGGTATTGCTGGTCCCTGGGAACCTATTGTTTCCGATATTCCGAATGACGGATGCTACCAATGGTGTATTGATATCGGTGGTTCTGACAATTGTCGAATTAAAGTTATCGTCAAAACGTCTCAATCAAGTATTTCGGCGATATCGGCATCTGATTTCACCGTCCTAGGGTTCGATGTTGATGCACATGGTCCGTATTATGGGTCTCCTAATCAGATTATTCAGTTTACAGGAACCGCGGAAAATGGTTCTCCACCGTATGAATTTCATTGGGATTTTGGTGATGGTTATACTTCAAATATGCAAAACCCAACACACAGCTATCTTAGCATAGGGAACTATTCTGTTGTCCTATCGGTAACCGATGCGACCGCGTTGACTATCTCGGATACAACGTGGGCTTTGATTGATGATACAAATACTCCTCCTACTATCCCAGAAATAGATGGCCCGTCTAGCGGGAAACCCCTCGTTCAATACCTCTTCACTGTTGTCACGACGGATTCCGATGCAGATTCTGTCTTTTATTATTTTGATTGGGGGGATAACACCACTAGTGGATGGCTTGGACCGTATGATTCTGGTGTACAACAATCTGCACTTCATAGTTGGAGTCAAAAAGGAACGTACTCTGTGAGAGTAAAAGCGAAAGATACCAAGGGTGCAGAGAGCGACTGGGGAGTGCTCTCTGTAAAAATTCCGTTCTCGTATGACATATCGCTTCGTATTTTCTTACAATTGTTTTTTGAGCGATTCCCTCACGCGTTTCCCTTACTTCAAACTCTCCTAAAGTTCATGTAGTCTTCTATCTTGTTTTTTTATTGTTTTATCAAGGGATAAGAAAT
>MUGE01000295.1:0-2336 GCA_002900545.1 Thermoplasmata archaeon M11B2D
CAAATTTTGTTTCCAATTTTTCTAAGGTGGTTTTTAGAATTTTAAGGGCGAAACTATCAAGAGTTCGTCGTCCGATTACGGTAAAGAGCGCTTCGAAAATTTTGGTGATAAGGTCAGAGTTTTTTATTTTGGACATATGGTATAAATGATAAGAATCTGCTGTTTCTTTATTAACTCTTGTTCATCGTTTTTACCAGATGTGTCCCCATTTATTACTTTTGCATTCAGGGCAAACAAACCGTATTTTGTTGTATTTTCCACAGAGTTTCAGGGGGACAAGAAAATTAATATCACAGGTTTTACAATGATACATGTTAATTATGGAATTTTTTCTCCCCTTCATCCATGATACACAACGTTTGATGGTTGAAAAAACTTTCTCTTGTGAAAATACAATCATTTTGATGGTAAAATATTAAAAAATGCATATCATGAGATGTGCAGCGTTACAACGTTAGATGGAAGGAATCGACCGGTCCTTTCTCTAAATTTTTCCAAATTCTTTTTTCCGTTCTTTTGCGTCTTTTCCTGTTGCTTCAAAAAGAAACTCGTTCCATTTTTTGATGATAGTATAATCGCTACAGATCGTTTTCGGAGGAACGATATCAATGATCAGAGAGCTTCTTTCTTGTTTTATGGTCACGTCTCCGATACCCTCGATTGAAAACTGCATGCCTTGTATGATATCACCACTAGCCCCGAAATATTTCGATACAAGGGCGTTAATATCTGGGTTATAGCCCCGTTTAATCTTGTATTCTCTCATACGCACCGGTATAGAACAAGAACGATTTTAACGTTTTGTCTCCACCACACGTTCTTTATGGAAATCCGTTGATATGGATGATATCCTCTAATCTTCTTTTTGGTACATGAAGAACACCTTTTTCATCACGCCAGTATTGAACAGAATCATCCATATCTTCTACAACTGATTTCTCTGCTTTATAGCCAAGGGCGATAACGGAGTCTACAGCAAGAACGTCTGGTATCATGAACATGCGTTGGATTATTTTCTTATCAATATTACATAAAATGCAGCTTCCAAGCCCCTCAGCCTCAGCAGCAAGCACGATATTTGCTGAAGCAAGACCAACATCACGGTGATAATAGGGGTTCTTTGTATCCTTGACAAGGATTACGATATATGCCGTCGGTCGTTCATGCTCATTAGGAACCCATTTTGGTTTAATATATGCAGCCCAACCAAGCGTCTCAAAAAGCTCCGCACAAAGGTTCTTTTCTGTGATAACGATATATTCGAGCGGCTGTAGATTTGCGGCAGAGGGTGCTAGCCGAGCAGCATTAACGAATGTTCTTAGCAAGCTAGGATCAACTGGTGTTTGAGTGAACCGACGGATTGTCCGGCGTGACACGATAACATCATATACATTCATAGACTCATCATGGTTGGAAACACGTTTCTTTGTTTTAAATTATCGGAGTTGTCACTTTCGTGTATCACCGTTTCATTATGTTAAAATAAATGAAGAGCGATTCAAATGCTTTGTAATCATATCCGGACAAAACACAAAAAGATGCTGCTCTGAACGATTTTTTGAGTCGTACCAACAGTAAGAATGATAGTTGGTCGCCCAAATCCAAAGACACACATCCGTAGGGTTACTTCGCGACCTGCTTTTATGTCAATTTCTCCTGATTTTTGTTTTCCAAAAAGAACAAATCCACTATCAAGCAGAATGGCCCAAGAGACATTTCTCAAATCAATCAAACTTGGATTAAAGATACAAACTGTGATACCAAGTCCTCCGGTAAGCGTAATCGTAAGATTAAGAGGATGCAGAATGGTGAACTGGCAGGTTTTCTCATCTTCAATGTTGCCTGCGTTATCAATAGAGTAAAACCTAAGTGTGTGGGATCCGTCTGAAGAAACATCAAAGGGATCATCATAAGCGGTCCATAGACCGTCATCAAGATTAAACATCGTCGTCGCAACACCAGAAAAATCATCGATCGCAGACAATGAAACCGCTACATCGCTGATATAGACATCACCATCAAGAACGCCGGAGAGAGTACAATTCGTTTGCGGAGGAGTGGTATCCTCAGGGAATCCTCCAGTCGTTGTCCTCAGAATCAACCCTTGTTCACCTACGGCAAACCCAATAAGTTCTGTGATAAATTGAATACTCTGGAGATTACAGGTTGTCCCACTTGTTTGCTGCACCCAGGAAAGCCCAGCGTTTTCTGTCCGTAAGATGACTCCATTCTCCCCTACAATTGTGCCTTTGGTTTCTGAAAAGAAATCTATAGCCTGTAGCATGCTGTTCACTCCGCTGTCGAGATGCTGCCAACTCTGACCTTCATCAAGGGTC
>MUGE01000296.1:0-2326 GCA_002900545.1 Thermoplasmata archaeon M11B2D
GGGATTACCGAAGATTCAGGACGCAAGGACCAAGCAGGAACGCAGACACTGTCTTTTCGATCTCATCAGCGATGACACGGATATCTACTGAGCCAAACCCAAACACAAAACCACTTTGTGCTTTTGGATTAAACCCAGGTAAGATCTTCGTAAAAGTCCCTGTGGTCTGCCGCCCCAGCAGAACCAGTCCACCATCAAGAGAAATCGACCAAGAGACATCCGTTGCTTCTCCAGCGCCAACGTTCTTAATCTCAGCGGTGATGCTTCCAAATCCACTGGTAACTGCACCAATCTCGATGCGGGGTACCGCAAGAATGCTTATGATAGACGGCTCTGACCAATCGCTTTCCAATCCTTCGCTGCTGTTATCCTTGGCCTTCACCATGATACTGTAGTTTCCAACAAAATCCCAGGTATGACCAAAACTAACGGTATCTCCAGATGCATAAGGTCCAAGCCAGTCGCTGACCGAGTCATCCCACGAAACCATGTAAAAGACGTCGTCGTTCTGAGCATCAGTGGTACTCGTCGTAAATGTATATTCAATACCAATCTCACCTTCTGATGGCCCAGTTGGTTTCTCAGGAATCTCAGGCGGCGTATTAACACCTGATGGCGTCCCCCGCCAGATCTTTACCGATGAATCACCAAGGACATTGTACGCCTCAAAGTAGTACTGGGTTAACCCACCACCGCTATAATATTGATATAGATAATACAAACCCATGTTGGTCATGCCACCAATCGTCTCAAGATTATCCTCCCACCAGGATTTAAACATCCGTTTTTCCAAGATATCATCTTCATCCCAGTATGAATAGTCGCTTGCACCCCAGAAGGCAAGACCCCCTTTGTTGGGTGCACGCAGCCAGGTTTCACCAAAACATTCGCTGACCGTAAACTGACACGTAAGACAAGCATGACTGCAAACAAAGGGATACATCCCCTCGTTTATCAAAGCGTTCACATTTGCCTGAGAGAAGGGTGGTCCATCCGCCCAACTGGTGGTACTTCCATGACCAGAGTAAACCGCAAGACTACGACCATTGTTTAATGCTGCACTGACCTGGGCAGTAGTCGCCCCATAGTAACTGTAGAGTTTGTCACATGTGTAATTATGAGGGTTCAGATAGGTATCAACGACATAATTATGAGTCCCCTCAGAAACCAGATGGTTATCCGTCGAAGCTAAAAACACCGCTTTCTTTATCCAAGACTCATTTGTGAAACCACCTTGCTCATAGAAGACTGTTTTATCCACCATCGCAGTGACCTGCTCAGCGGTCGCTGCCGGGAACCGACTAACGATAATATCAGCAAAATAGTTCCCCGCATCAATAGTAGCATAATATAAATCGGTACAGGTCCCTGTCTGTGCTCCAGTCCAAGCAGGGATTTGCGCAGCATCACCGACAAGCAGGACATACGCAGGAGGGACTGGCCAATTTTCATATGCGTCGACGATATACGCTTTGATATTCTCTTTGGTCGGACCACCAGAGATATCTGATGTCTTTGTCACTGTTACAGAAAAATCAAGAAGGTTCTTCCAATCAGCAAGAGGTTGAATCGCATCATAAAATGCAGTATCAACGATAATGAGATATCCTTCCTGTTTCGGCCCTAGTATATTTGTGCCTTGAAAATCGCCATAATTAACAAATGATGTTCTAAAAAGGTCTTCGAAAGAGGATGAGGTATATCTATCAATCTTCTCAACAGTCTTTACAAGATCACTTCCTGGTAGGTTAATGCGAATATCACAGCGAGTTATTATTCTGATTTGCCCAGTAACTGGGTTGTATTGCACCGGTGAGACTTCCAGAAACGCGATAGTACGACCTCTCAGCTCCCCAAGCACACTGGCATCAGCAATCACTGAAGGCAGAAACACATCCATTCCATAATACGCATCATCCCTAGAGAATGGAACTGTCGATCCCTCGATCTTGACAAGCGAAGGTTGCACTGGAAGAATAGACGACGGAAGCTGCAATGCTTCTAAGGATGTCGTCTCCCATGAAATCGATTCAATAAAAACCTCAGGGGTTGAACCAGAGGGGACCTCCAGAAACCGGGAGATAGTTGGAATCTGTGCCTCGCCGATGACTGTAGATACGCCTTCCTCAGGCAGCTGAACCGTAGCAAACAACTCTCCATTAAGGATTTGGCTTCCGAAAACAAGACTGGGCGGGGTCACAGTGACCGTAATAAATGGAACATCTCCGTTGTGAAATGTGGTTTTAACAATGTCTGAAAAATCAGAATTTGATGAACCGGTTGGTTGAATCGCAGTAACAGCTGTAGAAAACAGCAGCATCAGTGC
>MUGE01000297.1:0-2324 GCA_002900545.1 Thermoplasmata archaeon M11B2D
ACCATGATAAAATCGTTGCGGTTATCGGTGGAGGAAATGTTGCTATCGATAGTGTTCGAACCGCTTTACGTCTTGGTGCGAAAACCGCGTTTGTCATCTACCGGCGGTCACGGGCTGAAATCCCTGCCAATCGTGAGGAACTAGAGGAATGTGAAAAAGAGGGGATCTCATTTTATTATCTGACTGCACCAACCAAAATCGTTGGTGAAAAAGGAAAGGTGAAAGGTGTTGAATGCGTTCGTATGAAACTTGGTGAACCCGATGACACAGGACGACGTCAACCAATTCCCATCGAAGGATCCACCTTTACCCTGGATGCAGATATCGTGATTTCTGCGATTGGTCAAGCACCGATTCTTGAACCGCTTGCTGAAGCAGAAGTTGATCTTGGGTTAAACAAGGATGGTATTGTCTCAATTCCTATTCAGAACCTTGAGCTTGAAGGCGTCTACGGTTTCACCGCCTTTTTAAAAGCCTTAAGTATGGGACAAAAAGTTGAGATCGGCAATAAAGTGTTAGTGGTTGGTGGCGGTAATGTCGCTATTGATGTTGCGCGTTCTGCGTTGCGTATTGGTGCAAAAGAAATCCATATGGTCTGTGTTGAATCAAAGGATGAAATGCCTGCGTTTGACTATGAGATCGAGGAAGCAGAACAAGAAGGAATCATCATTCATACCCGTCAGATGCCGAAACGAATCATTGGTGTCAAAGGTCGTGCAGTTGGTGTTGAAACCTTACAGGTCACTTCGGTGTTCGACAGTAAAGGAAAATTTAATCCTCAGGTGAAACCTAACACAGAAAAAATTGTTGAAGCCGATACCATTATTGTTGCTATTGGTCAAGAAGTTGATTACACGCTGTTAAAAGCAGCTGATGGTGTTCTGGTCACCAAACGAGGTCTGCTGCAGGTTGATAACACAACATATCAAACCAACATCCCCTGGATTTTTGCGGGTGGTGATGCGGTTGCTGGACCCGGATTGGTTATTGAGGCTATTGCTCATGCCCATGAGGCAGCTGAATCCATTGACCGATATTTGAACAAAGAAGACCTGTATGAAGGACGAAGTAAACATGATCAAATTGTTGCACAAAAACCTGATAAGAAATTCGAAAAAATTCCTCGTTCAGAGATCCTGAAACGTCCGGTGGAGGAACGAGTAGCAGATTTCAAAGAAGTTGAACTTGGGTTAACTGAGGAACAAGCGCGTCATGAAGCAGAACGCTGTCTGAGTTGTAATTTCTGTTCCATTTGCAAACAATGTGTGGATGCCTGTGAAGCAGATGCTATTGTCCATGATATGACTGATACGACACTTGAATTAAATGTTGGTTCAATTATTCTTGCACCGGGGTATGAGTTATTTGATGCTCTTCAAAAAAGTGAGTATGGGTACGGACGGTTCCCCAATGTGGTGAACAGCCTTGAGTTCGAACGAATACTTTCTGCATCAGGTCCTTTTAGTGGTCATGTGGTTCGGCCTTCTGATGAGCAGGAACCGAAACGGGTTGCGTGGATACAATGTGTGGGTTCACGTGACAATGCCTGTGGTAAGAACTATTGTTCATCAGTTTGTTGTACGTATGCAATCAAGGAAGCAGTGATTGCAAAAGAACATGTGCCAACCATTCAGCCAACTATTTTTTTCATGGATATGAGAACCTATGGAAAAGGTTTTGAACAATATTATAACCGTGCTGAACAGGAACAAGGTGTTCGTTTTATCCGCTGTCGTGTCTCATCAGTTGAACAAGATTCAACCACAAAGAACCTGTTCATTCGATATGAGACCGAGGATGGTGTGTTAACGACCGAGGAATTTGATCTCGTGGTTCTATCCTGTGGACTTGCATCACAAAAAAATGCGAAGGATCTTGCAGAGAAAATCGGGGTGAAATTAAATGAGTTTGGGTTCTGTGAAACACCAGAGTTCGACCCGATCTCTACAACAAAACGAGGAGTTTTTGTGTGCGGTGCGTTCTCAGGACCAAAAGATATACCTGAGACCGTGATGGAGGCATCAGGTGCAGCAGCAAAGGCTGCTGAGCTGATTGCATCTGAACGAAACACCATGATTGAAACCAAGGAATATCCGCCTGAACGGGATGTATCCTGCGAGGAACCCAGAATTGGTGTGTTTATTTGTCATTGTGGAATAAACATTGGTGCCTATGTTGATGTACCAACCATTGTTGGCTATGCAAAAACCCTTCCAAGTGTTGCGTATGCTGAGGAAAACATGTACACCTGCTCAGAGGATACTCAACGTAAGATTGTGAACACCATCAAAGAACATAACCTGAACCGGGTGATTGTTGCATCA
>MUGE01000298.1:0-2315 GCA_002900545.1 Thermoplasmata archaeon M11B2D
TGAAATCAGAAAAATGAAATCCCAGTTATCATGGAACATCTCTGTAAAAGAAATCCTTATAGATTTTGCCGAGCGGATGAAATCAGCGATCATTCATCGGATCGTCATCAGCTTAAACAAAGGACTGGTGATGGGGGGAAACACATCCAAGATATTCAGAGCCGCAGCCATTGAGGTCGGTCAGGTAAACCGACTGGAGAACCAACGAAAGGCGACGATGTCGATTTACACTGTTGTGATCCTTGTGTGTTTTTTTGTATTTCTCGCAATCATTATCATCATGAACCTGACTATTTTCAAATCCTTCTTCGAACTGCAAGGAAGACAGGTCGGGCGGATGGCAGGGGTCATGTTTAACTCGATTGACCCCATGGAGTTGAAATATTCACTGTATTCGTTTGTGTATGTGCAAAGCATCGGTGCGGGGATACTAAGCGGCTTTATGATGGATGGAAAAGTATCATCGGGCATTCGATATAGTTGCATTCTTGGGATCATATCCTTCATCATATTCAAATTGACGTTCTAACAAACTAAGGAGAAGCTATGACAAAGAAAACACGGGGAACAGACGCAGTATCTGAAGTCCTTGGTGTTGTATTACTGTTAGGTATGACCATCGCATTATTTGTGTTCCTGAACTATATAGTGTTTTCGTATTCCTTTGAGCAGGCCGCTCCCTCTGTTAATCTCATCGGGTCCATCGACAGAGAACAGAAAAACATAACAATCGAGCATTCTGGTGGGATGTCTCTTGACGGGGACGTACAAATACTGGTGACCATCGGGAAAAACACATCTCAAAAAAACGCAAGTGAGTTGCTCCAGAAGCAGACTTGGGATTACGGGGATATCGTCCGCTTCCCCTACGATGATATCACCGGGAAATACGTCCAAGCCATGGTACGGGACCCTGCAACAAACACGCTGATATTATCCGTAGTGCTTCAACAGGGTTTGATAACGTAGAATTGAACATTCGTTTGAAATAACGACGGACAGGAATTGAAAATGGAAATAAAGAAAACAACAGACCATGCAATCGTCGGTGTTGTCACCGCTGTGTTACTCATTGGCGTCATCGTTGCGGTCATCTCCCTTGTTCAAAGCGTGTATGTTCCAAAAATCATGGAGCAGCGTGAAGCAGACCATATGGACAAGGTGGCAGAACAGTTCGCGCATCTTACCTCAGTTATCCATGGCCAGGCAGCGGATAAGACACCAGGGATCCCCATCGCAACGTCCATTACTCTTGGCAGCAAAGAATTACCGTATTTGTTGTCGGTCCGGTCCTATGGTGCATTGGAAATCCTTGAGGACGCAACCGCCATAATGGTGAATAACAGAACCGCAAGCGGCGGGATTAAGACGTCTCAGTTTAAGATCAATTGCATCAGTTACTCCTCATCGAATGCGTATTTCCTTGATCAGACCTACATCTATGAGGCTGGCGCGATGATCGTCGGTCAAACCAACGGCAATTTGATGATGATCCATCCCGCGTTCTTTGTTGATTTGGATAATCAAAACAAAACAGTCACCCTCTCGTTTAACATGGTGAAAATCTCAAGTGTCGGTCAGAAAACTATCGCGGCAGGATACGGGACATATCCGGTACAGACCGAATTTCATGAGATATCGGTAAATAAAACCTTTATCGATGTCAGTCAAATCATCCTTGCCACGTCGTATACGAACGCCTGGAGCATGTTTCTGAATAGTTCGTTGACAAAGGCGGGTCTGAACCTGAATGGGTATGGCTCGGATTTCTCGTTGTTCGACAGTGGAGAGACACTGAAGCTTGAGTTTGATGCAGACCTTGACGTCAAGTTTTTTTTCAAAATCATCGATATTAAAACCCAGATAGGCCCCGGCTGGATCGAATAACTATCCATAAGGGGGAGTTCTGAAGAAATAACTAAATAGAAACTTTTATATACTTATAAAATCACCTTTTTGTATAAAATATCTAAAATAATTAGATGTGAGTGTGTGATGAGAATGAAACAGAACTTCCTTGAAGAGAAACGCGCAGTTTCTAGTGTCATGGGTGAACTTCTCCTCCTGGCAATCGCGGTCGTCGTAATTTCAACACTCTGTACACAACTATTAAATTTCGATGGACCACAGGATATCGCCAACGTCACCGTCATCGGAAAACTGGAACAAGGAACCCCAGCGTTCGAACTTCAACGGGGAGAATCACTTGCCCCAGATGCAGAAATCATCCTCCAGATAGAGGGACAATACGGAAGAACCATCCGAACATCGATCCAAGAACTATCCACCAGATTTTTTTGGTTACAGGATGGATG
>MUGE01000299.1:0-2306 GCA_002900545.1 Thermoplasmata archaeon M11B2D
TCAGTGATGATCTCTACATCTGTGTATTGGGTAAGATGATCGTAATACTGTATTACAAGATCTTCAAGAGATGCAGCTGTCGTGATATCAATGTTTTCTGCAACGATCACAGAGGTGACTGAATCGATAGTGTTTTTTCCGATGAGGAGGAACCCTTCCATTTCTTGAACAAGAGAAGAATCAATAAGGGGCGTTATCGGATACCCGGTACAGGCTCCACGGATCGTGGTTTTTCCAACAATGAATGCTTCCGTATCCTCTGCAAGGGTTCCTTTAAGGTCACAAGGGGATGTAAAAAGAGCACTAACTACTGGTGATAGTATAAAAAATCCAAGAAAGATGATTGTCACAAGATATAGTTGTCTCATCCGAACCGCTGATGACAAAAGAGTACTTAAACGTTTTTTCATAGCAGAGTAAAGGCTTTTATGACCAGAAGCGATACCTCTTGTGAGGGATATGATATGTGGGAGAAAAAGTCGTCTGGATTTTTTGTGAAAAAAACTGAGAAAGCAGTCCGCAAGCTTGCTGATAGGAAAACAGAGTTGATTGAGAGAACCGCGGACTGGATGCGGCAATACCAATACGCAGAATGGCCAAAGAACCCTGATAAGCTTGAAAAGGAGTTGAAACAGAAGATAACTACAGCCCTTTCAGAGGAGATGCAGCAGGAGCCTGCGTTCCTAGCGTGGGTGTTGTTTCAGGTTGCAGGGGAACTAGTCAGCCATCAAGAGGTTAAAGCAATCTGGGAGTAGCTAGAGATTTTTGATTTGATGCTTTGTTGTAAAATTAACAGAGATTTATAGATATTTTTTCAGGATCGTAGGGATTTCTTCGATGATGTCGGTCGCAAGCAACCCATAGGATTTCTTTTGGAATGCCTCGTTGCCTGCTTCCCCGTTGAGGAAGGCAGCGATTCGTGCAGCCTCAAATGGTTGTACGTTTTTTGAAAGCAGTGCTCCGATAATCCCTGCAAGGACGTCTCCAGTCCCACCGACCGTCATCGCCTCGTTATGGATCGTATTTTGTTTTACCGATGTTCCATCGCTGATGATGTCGATGAATCCTTTCAGGAAAATCGTAATCCCGAGTTTGGCAGCCCATTCTTTCACGGTGTTGATGCGGCCATCGAGGTCCTGAGAAAGAGCGATGCCTGTAAGTTTTTTAAATTCACCAACATGTGGGGTAATCACGGTCGTGGTATCCTTGAGAAGCGAGAGGTGGTCTGCGATGGGTTTTATGGCATCTGCATCAAGGACCAGGGGTTTTTTTTCCGCGATGATGCGTTGTATCAAGGTGACAATCGCTTCTTCTGTCTGACGGGTGGTGCCAAGGCCCGGGCCAAGAATCACTGCAGTGCATTTTCCAAGAAGTTCTTCGATACGTGGAATGTCATCTGCAGAAAGCATATCACCATTGAGATCTTTGACGATGAAATTTGGTGAAAACGCGGCAACTGATTTCCAGGATCGCTTGGGTGTGGCGATGTACACAAGGTCAGCACCGGTTCGAAGAGCTGAAAGACCACTGAGTGCCGGTGCCCCGATATATGGTCCACCGCCTATGATAAGCACGATGCCATTCTCCCCTTTATGCGAGGTCTTCGCAGGTCGTGGATAATAGACACAAAGCTCCCCAGGTCCGACGTATGTCCGTGCCTCAGTTGGTATGCCGATGTCAACAACATGGATTTTTCCGCTGTTCTGTTTGTTCATGTTTTCTTTATGGTCATGAAACGTGATGGTGTACTCAGGGGTGATGGATTGAGTGGACCCAAGACCCGTGGGGACATCAACAGAAACGATTGTTTTTCCAGTCGTCTGATTGATTTTTTTTACGATGGTCGCGTACGGGTCCTTCAGCTCCCCGGCAAGTCCTGTTCCAAGGAGTGCGTCAATGAGTACATCGTTTTCTGTCAGCAGTCGGTCGATATCATGAGCGGACTGGTAGAGCTTCACCTCATAGGTCTGTAGTTTCTGGAAATTTCGTAATGCAATATCAGTTTTGATGGTTGTTCCGGCAAGAAACACGACGACCTTGTAATACTGGGTAAGGTACCGGGCTGCGACAAACCCATCCCCACCATTATTACCAGGCCCACAGAGGATAAGGATGTTCTTCTTTGCGTCCTCTACTATGTTTCGTACAAACTCTGCGATGCTTTTACCTGCGTTTTCCATGAGCTGGTGTGCAGGGACGCCGTAGTACTCTGAGTTTCTCTCCAACGTCTTCATTTCTGCTTCTGAAATCATACCAAAAATGTTAAACGAATAGAACTCTATATATGCTTCGGAACCATACAAGGG
>MUGE01000300.1:0-2302 GCA_002900545.1 Thermoplasmata archaeon M11B2D
AATCCGCTGATTACGGGATTGTCGGGGACCTCTATGAGGTTCTGCCAAAGTTGACTAGTGCGATAAAAGAAAAAATCGGTTAAAACATCAGGTGAGCTCCTGGGTCTGTCAAGCAGATTATTGTCAACAAATCACTGGTAGAGAAACGTAGGTATGAGCAGAGACGATGATGTAACCCTGTTAAAAAAACTGCCAAAAGAAAAACTCCCAGACTATGTGCTGATGCAGCTGCGGAACCTCTGGACGGTTGACGGGTTGTACTACCTAGGGATCGAAGAGCGGAACGGCACCAAGACTGCAACAGAGGTCGATGCGCAGGTCTGGGCGGTGATGGGAAAAATCGAGGCACGCAAACTAAAACAGTTCCTTGGCATCACCACCACGGACATCCCTTCGATGATGCATGCGTTGCAGTACACCAGCTGGGCGCTTGACCTTGAAGATAAACACATTGAGGTAGCACAGGATCGTGCGATTCTGAGAAACATCCGCTGCCGTGTCCAAAATACCAGGAAAAGCAAAGGGCTTTCCGAGTTTGGATGCAAACCGGTCCGCTACGGGTTTCTTGCCGCATTTGCAAAAGAATTTAACCCGGAGATTGTTGTGAAATGCATCGTGTGTCCGCCAGATAGCCATCCGGAGGACCTGTGGTGCGAGTGGGAGTTTACATATAAGGAGAAATAACGTATGAAAACATCAAAAGAGTATAAGGAAAGCCTTCGAAAGATGCGGCCGAACATCTACAAGTTTGGTGAACTAATCAAGGATGTGACGATTCATCCTGCGACCAGACGATCCATAGAGGGTCATGCGCAGATCTTTGAGGCGGCGCAACAGCCTGAGTACAAAGACGTTCTGACGACCACCTCACATTTGACCAATGAGCCTATCTCACGGTATCTTTCTATCATCCAAAGCCCAGAGGATATGATCGCAAACGTCCGCATGAAACGACTCATGTTTAACCTCACTGGCACCTGCACGGGTGGACGATGCGCTGGTTTTAACGCCATCAACGCGATGTATGCGACTACCTATGACATGGACAAAGTCCTTGGAACAGAGTACCATACACGACTGGAAGGGTGGCTACGGGATGCCCAGAAGAGGGATATCACGCTTGCTGGTGCGCTTACCGACCCGAAAGGCGACCGGTCAAAGTCACCGTCCCAGCAGTGCGACCCGGATTTAAGTCTGCATGTCGTGGAAAAAAGAAACGACGGTATCATCATCCGGGGTGCGAAGGTGATGATCTGTGGTGTCGCTGCTGCAAACGAAATCTTTGTGATGCCGGGGACAGGCTACAAAGAGGAAGATGCTGCGTATGCCATCTCTTTTGCCATCCCACGGGACAGTGAGAACCTCACCGTCATCGAGACACGACGACCCAGTGACACCAGGGAGCAAGAGGAGGGGTTCGACGCCCCTGTTGAGATCGGAGGCATCACCCAATCATATCTCCTGTTCGAGGATGTCTTTGTGCCAAACCAACGGGTCTTCATGTGCGGGGAGTACGCGTACTGCATGAAGGCAGTCATGAACTTCATCGCCCCGTACCGCGCCGCAATCGGTGGATGCGTCGCAGGCCAGGGGGACGTTATGGTCGGAGCAGCCGCGCTCATGGCACGGGCAAACGGTTTGTCCGAAAAAGTGTTCCGGGAGAAACTCACGCAGATGACGATTAACAATGAAACCACGTTTGGCATGGGTGTTGCCGCTGGTGTGCTTGGGACAAAACATCCGTCCGGGGTGTGGATCCCGGACACGTTGCTTTCCAACGTAAACAAAGTCCATGTTGCCACCCTGCCTTATGAGACCAAGAGGATAGCGCAGGACATCGCTGGTGGCATTGCAGAGACCGGTTGTCTACCCTCCTGCAAGGATCTCAACGACCCGCGCTACGGCACGCTTCTAAAGAAATACCTTCAGGCGAACTGCTCTGGTGAGACACGGGCGAAAATCGCACGGCTTATCGAATGGCTTACGATTGGTAGTGGAGTGCCAGGGTGCATGCACGGGGGAGGTTCCCCGGATGGTGCAAAACTGGTGATCAACGCAACAGCAGATATTGCCCATAATATCGAGCTTGCGAAACGACTCGCCAGCATCACCGAAGATATCCGTGTCGAGGCAAAGAAAAAATAACACACGCATCGGCTGCTTTCTCACGCATCAGCTGGTTTTGTGAAATGAACAATAAAGCGGGAAAGCGATCTAGACAACACACCCAGATTCACAGCACGCTACCGCATCATCGTTCATGTACATTTTTTTTTTTATTGAATCGACGTTACATAACTAT
>MUGE01000022.1:0-10415 GCA_002900545.1 Thermoplasmata archaeon M11B2D
ATCCGGACAAGTTGGATCCGCCAATATGTATTAAAAGAATTGACAAAACATAACCCGGATTGGTCGAAGCGTTGGTACGACTACGATAAAAACATAAAAAGATTACATAAACATGGTCTGATGTAGACCACCCCTAAGCGATGATTATTTCACAATGTATGATTCTATCAAGGGGGGACGTTCAACGGACCTGGCGGGATTCGAACCCGCGATCTGCAGCTTAGGAGACTGCCGCCCAATCCAGGCTAGGCTACAGGTCCAATGGAAGCATAAGAGAACATCGGTGCATTATTCTTAAAAGTTAGCAAAACAAAACTATGCCAGGGGGAACACAAAGCACAGACGTATATAGAGTGTACCAGGAGGTACCTCGCCTTCTACTTTTTCGCAATATTTTTATCTAGGAACGGATTGTATTTCTCGTGAAAGTATGGAAACCTATGTCGATCTATATCTAAGCGCAGATGGTGAAAAAGCATCAGAAATACAGCGCAGACTCAAGGCACTAGGGTTAAAACCAGGGATTGGCGAACATGATTTCTTATATGATTGGAACAAAATCGTAAGCCCCACCGAGATAATCGCTTTCGCAGACAGAGTACAATCAGAATTGAGAGGGACCGGAGTCATATTACGGTTCACAACAATTCGGTAAAAAGATATTTTTTTCTGCCTTTATAAAACCGATGACGTAAGGCAGGCAATCATATGAGGCTGGAGATGTAAAAGATGAGCGACCTGAAAACAGTTCTCAGGGATCTAAGCAATATCTTTATTGCGGTTGGGGCGATGTCCTTTATCCCGCTTCTTGTCCCGCTCTATTACAAAGAGTATAGTGCGATCTTCCCTCTTTTGATCACCTGTCTAATCTTTCTTCAGATCGGATTTCTCATGTTTATCTTGTTTCAACATGCCGAGGTTACAAACTTTAAAAGCGCTATGGTGACCGCTGCACTTGGATGGTTGTTCATTCCCCTTATCAGTGCCATCCCCTTTCTCTTACTGCCCTATAACCTGAGTAGCGGTGCAACGATGGGGTTCCTCCCAGCATTTTTTGAGTCGATGTCAGGTTGGACAGGGACGGGACTAACGATGGTAGACAAGGAGCAGCTGCTGCCCTATAGCCTTCAGTTTTGGCGTACCTGGATCCAATGGATAGGAGGAGTCGGTGTCATTGTGCTGACGCTTTCGATTCTAGCACGGCCTGGAGTTGGGTCCTTTGTCCTTTATCGTGGAGAAGCCAGGGAGAAACGAACCCATCCGTCGATTGTGTCAACGGTACGAACGATCTGGTGGATATTTTTGCTCTACACGATTGTAGGAATCATCGGTCTTCTGCTCATCTGCTCTCTGTTTCCAAACGGGATGAGCCCATGGGAATCTCTTAATCATGCGATGACTGCCCTTGCGACAGGTGGTTTTAGCGTTACTGATAACAGCATAGCTGGATTTGGGACGCTCTGCCAACTCTTCATTGTTCTACTTATGTTTGCTGGAGCGATTGCATTTGCAGCACATTACGATCTTTTGAAAGGCAGGATACGGCGTTTTTTTTCAGATAGCCAGATGAAGTTGATGATCATCCTTGCTATAACAGGAGTCGCCCTCTTAACGCTCATCAACATAAATAATCAGAATCTCCCGTATGCTACTAACATTTTATTGGCAATCCGGGATTCAGGGTTTCAGTTTGTCTCTGCATTGACCTGTACTGGATTATCCACCGTTGATATAAACACGTGGACGGAATCAGCAAAACTTCTGCTCTCCCTTGTCATGATCATTGGTGGAGCTGCAGGATCAACAGCCGGTGGCATTAAACTTTTCCGTGCGATTCTTCTTTTCAAAGGAGCCGGTTGGAGGGTAAAACGAAGCATCTCTTTCCCAAGGCGGGTTTTTATCAGGAAATTCGGTGGTCGCTGTCTTCCTGAGAAAGAGGCTATTGATCTTGTGAATGAGGCGGCGATCGTCTCGTTTATCTGGGTTCTGATGCTTATCGCTGGTTTCTTTGTGATGGCGTTTATGTATCCACAGCAGACCATCGGTAACATTTTCTTTGAGGTGTGCTCTGCGCAGGGAAACGTGGGGTTATCGGTTGGGTTAACAACGATTTCAATGGATCCGATTGCGAAGATCATGTTGATTTTCAACATGTGGATTGGACGGTTGGAGATCATCCCTGTTATCGTTCTCCTACGGTCACTTGTGGGGATAAAACGAAATATCTTCTGAGAGGGAGATGTGCAACGATTGCTTTTCCCTTTTTTCTTTAGAAAAAAAAGAGTCAATCTTGGGAAAGATAGTAAAAATGGCGTTATTCTGAGAACATGCTGACGACTTTATCGACGCGGTCTTTTTCGACGATGATGGTGACGATGTCGCCTTCATGCAGTGTGAGGTCATCGGTTGGGATGATGAACCTGTCTTTTCGTTCGATTGCCACTACAAGGCTTTTGTGATGAACCCAGATATCTGTGATTGTCTTGCGGTCGAAGGATGATTTTGGGAGTAGCGGGAGTCGGACGACCTCTGCGTAATCATCGACGTTTAAGAATCCCTCTATGGTAGGGTGTTTTATGGACGTGTAGATCATCTCTGCTACAACGATATCTGGTTTGTTTATGATTTTGACGCCTTTCTCAAGGTACAATGGTTTGCTTTCCTCTTGATTGACCACTGCGATGAGGTTTTTCACTCCTCTGTTTTTTGCAAGTGAGACAACTAGAAGGTTTGTTGCATCATCTGTTGTGGTTGCGATGAGGACATCTGCTTTTTTGACATCAAGCTCGTCGAGGGTTTCTTCTTGGGTCGCGTCCGCGTTTATCGCTATTGCATCAAACTTCCGTGCTACGTATTCGCATCGTTCCTCGTTTTTGTCGATGACAACGACATTGTGATGTTTTTCGCTTAATGCAAGTTCTGTGAGTCGCTTGCCGATGCCAGAAGCCCCAACAATGACGATATACATAGGTATCCAACATTTGTCTTTGTATTGGCTGCGTGTAATTTAGCTAATGGTATTAAATCTTTCGCAGAATCAATACCTGTGTTCTTACGGGGGACATCTTGTAGGGGTTCCTCTGGAAAACCAATGGGTTAGAGGGGGGTGTAGTTGATGGAAAAATGCCCGGATGACCCGTCAGTCGCCGGTGGTCTCCAGTTCTGCAGCTGCAAGAGCCGTATGGTCTCAAAGGGAATATGTTTTTCTTCTAAAAGCCGTGAGATTCCAGGTATATGACCGTCACCAACGCAGGCGACGATGCTTTTGTGTTTTTCGTGTAATTCGAAAAGTTTTTGTGCCATATGGGTGTTGCGTTCATCGATTAATGTTTTTTTGATCGTGGGGAATTTCTTACCGATCTCCTGGAGGTATGTATCGAAGTCCTGTTGGTAGTGCTTTAGCTCTTGTTCTACCCGTTTCTTGGTTACGAACAGTCCGGCGACTCCGGAGAACAGCAGGCGGAATCTCTCAATAAACGGCATGGTTTTCCACATGTGGGTAAAGAGCTGTTGGGCGTTGGCGTCTAAGAAGGCGATGGGGAGTTGATGGGACTGTGCGTAGTTGATTGCGGAAAGCATCTCGTCTCCTGCGCTTACGCCGTATTGCTCTGCCATGTTTTCTTGGAATTGTGCAAGCATGCGGTAGATGAGGGGGAGGTTTCTTTTTGCAGCATGGTAGGAGGCAGGGTCTGTGTTGCGTAGGAGGATTGCTTGGTATCGCTGTGGGTCAAGTTCGACTCCGACGATCTCTGGTTGTTTTTCATCGAAGAGGGCAAGGATTGCCGCTGAAAGGTTGAAGACATGGCCGGTTCCGATTAGTGTTATCATAGGCGATGCGGCAAATACGCTGTGGTTTCATTAAGGTATGTGTTCAACACAGCATGTTTTTCGTCAATCGTCGATATAGAAATCGACATTATTAAATACTATGAATGCTATAATAATACGTATGTGTAACGTCATCGACGACTATCGGGAAGACGAATTATCCGACGTATGGATAAAAATCGAAAGAAGGAAATGGATTCATGGGTAGTTGCGTACCCCCAAGCCTCCTTTCACCTCCTTATTTTTTTTTTAAAATACCATGCAGAAAAGCACCGTTTATCTCTTAATATCGATAATGCTCCGGCTTATAGGGACCATTCACCGTCACACCAATATATGCAGCCTGCTGCTTGCGTAACTTTGTCAGTCGCACCCCAAGCTTCCCAAGATGCAGTCGTGCGACCTCCTCGTCAAGGATTTTTGGCAACATATACACCCCAACATCATGCCTCTTTTTCCATAGCGCCATCTGCGCAAGCACCTGATTGGTAAACGAATTGCTCATCACAAAACTCGGATGACCATGCGCACAGCCCAGGTTCACCAACCGACCCTCCGCAAGAATGAAGATCTCATGACCATCCGGGAACACATACTTGTCCACCTGCGGTTTGATACACACCTTCCGTACTCCTTTCAACGCATCCAGCTTCCCGACCTGGATTTCATGATCGAAATGACCGATGTTGCAGACAATCGCCTGATCACGCATGCGTTTCATATGCTCCACGGTAATGACATCCTTACACCCCGTCGCAGTGACATAGATGGTGCCCTCACCAAGAGAATCCTCCACGGTCTTCACCTCATAACCTTCCATGACTGCCTGCAACGCACAAATCGGGTCAATTTCCGTTACGATGACACGGGCGCCAAACCCACGCATGGACTGACAACATCCCTTGCCCACATCACCGTACCCGCACACCACCACGGTCTTGCCTGCGACCATGACATCGGTCGCCCGCTTGATCCCATCAGCCAGGCTCTCCCGACAACCATACAAGTTGTCGAACTTCGACTTCGTCACCGAGTCATTCACATTAAACGCAGGGAACAATAACGCCTTTGCCGCCTGCATCTGATACAACCGATGCACCCCGGTCGTCGTCTCCTCAGACACACCCCGAATGTCCGCAACCACCCTAGACCAGTACGCTGGGTTCTTCTCATAAACCTGTGCCAAACGCTTCATCAGCTCCTCAAAATCCTTCCCTTGCTTCGAATAGTCTTTCTTCAAAAGCGAGGGGTTATTCTCTACCTCGACACCTTTATGCACCATCAGGGTCGCATCCCCGCCGTCATCCACGATCAACGTCGGGCCTTTCCCGTTGCCAAAATCAAGCGCCTGCTGCGTACACCACCAGTACTCAGAAAGGCTCTCACCCTTCCAAGCAAACACCGGGACCCCTGCTTTGGCCATCGCCGCCGCAGCATGGTCCTGGGTCGAGAAGATATTACAGCTCGCCCAGCGGACCTGCGCACCAAGCACCCGCAACGTCTCAATCAGCACCGCGGTCTGAACAGTCATATGCAGACTACCGGAGATCCTCGCACCCTTCAGCGGTTTGCCTGGGCCATACTTCTCCCGCACGGCCATAAGACCAGGCATCTCCTTTTCCGCAATCTCGATTTCCTTGCGTCCCAGACCGGCAAGGCCGATATCCTTAATCGCATAGTTACTATTCCTTGATTTTCTCATGACACCATACTCCACCATTTTTCTTATTTCAGGATGAGTTTCGCATCCACAACACAGATGCGTTTCTCATACACAAACACTGGATTTAAATCCATTTGATCAACATGATTAATAAGCTCCTGCCCAAGCGTCGAAACCTTCAACACCAGATCAACGACAAGCTTCTTGTTTGCTTTCATGCCACGGAATCCTTCCAAGAGTTTCTTACCGGCAAGCTCCTCGACCATCTGGGCAGCATCGTACGCATCAATAGGGACCACACGGAACGACACATCCTTGTACAACTCGGTGAAGACTCCGCCAATCCCACACATGACAGAAAGACCAAACGTAGGGTCCTGGACCAAACCGACGATGATCTCCACGCCTTTCTCCTCCATCTGATCGACGAGCAGATCCTCAGATGGGAACTTCTGCCGGAACTCTTGAAATGTTTTTTTAAGTTCATCCTTGTTCCGAATATTCAACCGTACACCACCCACATCTGTTTTATGAAGAATCTTCGATGAACAGACCTTTAAGGCGACAGGAAAACGCACCGAGAGCCTCTCAAGATCCTTCTCTTTACGAACCAGTTGATATCGCGTCGTAGGAATCCCATATGCACGCAGAAGGTCCTTTACCTCATTTTCTGCAAGCGCACCCTGCCTACCAGAAATCAGTTTCTTCACCGCCGGATTCATAGCTACTCCTTCCTGCGGTTATCGATAACCCGCTTTGCCTTTAAACCTGTTTCGAGGATGGTGTTGGGTGGAAGCACATCAACTCGAGGGGTGAATACAATCACGGACTGGATGTCCCCCTTCAGCTTCAAAGAAAGCTTCTGTGTATCAGCGATACTCAGCCGATCCTTGGTTTCCACCTCCACCGTCAACATATCAATATCATTTTCCGTGGTAAGCACCATACGCCAGTTCCCCCCGACCAACGAATTGTTCATCAGCACAGATTCAATCTGACCAGGGTAGATGTTCGTCCCCCGGATGATCACCATGTCATCGGACCGGCCTTTAATCATCGAATGACGCACATGCGTCCGGCCACAGGGGCATTCCTCTTGGTCATAGAGCTTTGCGATGTCACGTGTTCGATACCGAAGCAGCGGCATACCCTCCTTCGTAAGCGTCGTAAGAACAATCTCCCCTTCCTCCTCGACACCGACCGGTTCAAGCGTGATAGGATCGACGCATTCGACAAGGAAATGATCCTCCCAGAGATGCAACCCGTCATGCTGGTCACAGTCCGTGGACACACCAGGACCACACATCTCAGTCAGACCATAGATGTCATGCACATCCATATCCCAGGTGTCCATAAGCCGTTTCTTCAGACCAGGGGTGAACATCTCCGCGCCAAACAACCCATTGCGGACATGAAGTTTCTTTGGATCAAGCCCCATCTCACCAGCGACCTGCCCCAGGCGCATCGCATAGGAGGCGACACCGGAGAGAAACGTGGTCCCATAATAATCCATAAGCTTAATCTGCCGCTCCGATTGACCCTGACCAGATGGAATCACCAGCGCCCCAATTCTCTGTGCACCATAATGAAACCCAAATGCACCCGTGAACGTCCCATAGGGGATCGGGTTTTGGAAAATATCTTTTTTCGTAAGACCTGACATGGACAGACAGCGTGCCATCACTTCAGACCAGACCTCCAGGTCACCACGGGTGTAACATGCGGTCACCGGGATACCGGTCGTTCCTGAGGACGCATGCAGCTCTATACAGTCCTCCAAAGACACCGCCATCATCCCAAACGGCGCATTCTGCCGCAGATCATCTTTTGTCGTAAACGGTAGTTTCCGGATATCAGCAAGTGTTCTGATGTCCGCCGGTGTCACACCACGCTGCTTGAACGCTTTTTTATAAAACGGCACGGTCTCATACACACGATGAACCGTCTGCTGTAACCGCTCCAACTGCAGGTCCTTTAGTTTCTTTCTGTTAATCGTCTCCATTTTCTTGTTGAAAAGAGTATCCATAAAACTCCCACGCCCCAAATACACTGATTCTTTATTAAGGTTGACGACCAAAGACAAAAAGAAACAGAAAAAAATGGGAAAACAAAGATTATTAAGGGAGAACAGGGTTAATAAAAATCGATAGTGGGGAAAAGACATGAAAAAATATCATATGATACGGCAAACATTCTCTCTTGGCATTATCTTCTTATCCATCGGGACCGGTCTTTATCCATCCCTAGCACAAGACGCAGGACAACCACCATCGTCAACATCACGAGGAGAGTGGCTATACGTTGGTGGCTCTGGCCCAGGGAACTATACCACGATTCAAGAAGCTATCAACGCATCCTTTGAGAACGATACCGTGTTCGTGTATGATGATTCTTCGCCCTATAACGAACGTATCATCATCGATAAATCCATTCGTTTACTTGGCGAGAACAAAAATACGACAATCATTGTTGGAGTCATCGGAGGAGATGTCGTCTCTGTTCAGGCTGATTGGGTAACAATCAGTGAGTTTTCAATACAGTATCAATGCACGTATCCCTCATCAGACATCGCGATTCAAGCAAACCATACGTGTATCTCTCAGATGATTCTGACTGCTACAAGCAACTGGTTTGGAATTTCACTATGCTCATCTTGCGATACAAGAATATATGATAATCATATCTCAAATAAGTTCGTTGGCATCTCACTACGTGCATGCTCCAACAACAATACCATCACCAAAAATACCCTTACACAGAATGAGTACGGCGTAGAAATCGAATTAAGCTGCTGTAACCGTATCTATTATAACAACTTCAAGGGCAACACCGTCAACGCTGCCGATAACGGAAACAACACATGGAATGCCAAGTATCCATCCGCGGGTAACTACTGGGACGTCTATAATGGAACAGATGAACATTGGGGTCAAAACCAGGAGAAGGACAGTCCAGATGGCGTCGGAGACACGCCTCTGCCTATCGCAGGTGGAGAGAACCAAGATCGATACCCATTAATGCAACCTTATACGACGACACAGCTGTGCTTTGATTCCCTCATCGGCGGGTTTGGAATGAGCGGGAAGATAACAAACGTTGGTACCACAACCGCCTTTCGAGTATGCTGGCAGGTGCTGTCTCTTGGTGGGTTTATACTTTTTGGGAGAAACACGTCTCACATGATCCAAAAACCACTTATACCAAATGAAGAAGCACTAGTCAACGTTTTTATGTTAGGACTAGGAAAAGCAGTACTGACGATAAGGATATGGGCAGATAATACGCCTCTCTATACCGGGAGGTACAATGTGACAATCCTACTATGTTTCATTCGTATACAGAAAGGAGGAAGAGAACTATACCAAGGAAGGACGATCCACGATGACCCGTTGCTGTAAAATCTGTGGCTCAGAGATTCCCGACGATTTCCCGACCGACATCTGCTACAATTGCCAAAGCATCATGAGCCAGGAAGACTTTCTCAAATAAAAATCATAATATAGACGAACATTGTTATAAAAATATAAATCAACGAGGATAGATATGATTACATCACTTGGACGAAACATCTTGGTGTCCGGAACTATTCTTCTGCTCCTTGGTGCTGCGTTCGCATCAGGCATATGTCTTACAACCATCACAGCATCAAGTCACAGCGACCACCGAACGTTCACCACACAAATCTGCGATACCAGGCAAGACACCCTACACAGCGTCCAGGTGACACAAGAACAATGCAGAGAAATCCAAACAGTGTTTGATAAGTTGAAGAATCAACTGTCAACAGCAGACTCTTTGGAAGAGACACACAGAATCTTCAACGACACCATCGACGTCCTAGCACGATACAATCTGCTGCCAAGCGATCTGAACATCCACCATCTCAAAAGACTGGTGACACGCACACACCCTTACAAAAAAATACCACGAATACAGACCAATCTGCTTCCATCTGTCCATGGCACATCAAACGAAGGGGAGATGCAGAACTTTTTTTGCTCAGTCGCAGGAAACACCAGCACCACCCATGTCGCAAAGCTAACCAAAAGGATAGCACACTACCTATACATCATCATGGACCACTACACAGGAAACGCTCTCTTAGTGAAAGTCGCAACAGCACTTTGGGTCGTCTGTAACCAAATCAGCAAAATCACCCAGAACATCGTTACACAAAACGGCTCTCATTACGGTGTGAGCATGTATTTTGGCAATTACCATTATTACCCGTATCCAGACTGGCTAAAACCCGCAGAGGGATGGATCTTCACAGACGGCATCAACGGAAAACAAAACCTCACAGGGTCCTTCTGGGGACACACCATAGCTGGCGGGTGGCAGCCTCAAGACGACTGGTACATGAACTACACGTGGAGAGGGTGCCTAGGGTTCAGCGGTCTGATCATCTACACCGGCTTAGATAACGCATATTTTATCGGCTCAGCCCTTCATGTACACGTAGGCTTCAACAGGCCATAGCATCCCCACATAAGATTCAAAGAAACAAGACAAAACACGAAATGACAAAGCACACTTTCATGTTTCAATTACCATGTTGATTTCAATTCACATCACCCTATAATATAGCCGAACCTACCGCAACAGTTCATTATCATGGGAGCCCCCATTTTATGTAACCTACCGTCTCCTACAAAAAAAAAAGAAGGGATGATGATTTGTTGTCTTCACGAAAGGAATTGAGATCCTATTTTACTCCAAGGACGAAGAAGAACAACAGGAATCCGCTCGCTGATTTTGTCATCGGCTCTTCACCAGACACCTCGACCGTCACCGTAATCGTAACCTTCCCTAATCCGATCACGGGTTTATCAGTAATGACTATCGAATCATCGATTGGAAGGGAGTCAATCGTTCCGGTCTTTGTTTTCCCAAGAAGGACAAGTCCACCTGCAAGCTCAATGCT
>MUGE01000301.1:0-2279 GCA_002900545.1 Thermoplasmata archaeon M11B2D
GGTTGGATCACTCTTCGCAGCGTTGTTTACAGCTACGCCTAAAAACTATATTACCGGTATTGCAGCGTCATTGTTGCTATTCGTATCATTCGTTAGCAGTACCGTTCTTTTGAATTACGTCATGACGGGGCATACGGTTCATGTTGAGATGATGACGTGGATGGCTACAGGGGATTTGTATATTCCATTTGGCTTTGTGGTTGATCAGGTCAGCGTCGTCATGATGATGGTTGTTACTGTTGTCTCGACGGTTGTACACGTCTATTCAATCGGGTATATGAAGTATGACAAAGGTTTTAACCGTTTCTTCGCATGGTTGTCAGCATTCGTTTTCTCTATGATGGTCTTGGTCATGAGTGATAACTTCGCTGGATTGTTTATCGGATGGGAAGGTGTTGGTCTTTGTTCTTGGGGATTAATCGGTTTTTGGTATCAAAAAGAGTCTGCAACATGGGCGGCTAATGAAGCCTTTATTATGAACCGTATCGCAGACCTTGGAATGCTAATCGGTATTTTCCTGGTTTACTGGAATATCGGATCACTTCAATACGATGTGGTATTTGCAGATATTGCAAACCTTCCTGTAAGTGTTATCACATGGATCGGTATTTTCCTATTTATCGGTGCGATGGGGAAATCAGCCCAGTTTCCGTTACATACATGGCTTGCAGATGCTATGGAAGGTCCGACACCGGTTTCGGCGTTGATCCACGCAGCTACGATGGTTACGGCAGGGGTATATCTTGTTGTCCGTTCTAACCCGATTTATGATTTGATTCCTGATGTAGGCTATTTCATCGCGTCATTGGGTGCATTTGTAGCGATGTTTGCAGCGACAATGGCACTTGTAAACCGTGATATGAAGCGTATCATCGCATATTCAACACTTTCACAGTTGGGATATATGTTCGTTGCAGCAGGTTTGGGAGCGTATTGGGTAGCATTGTTCCACCTAATGGCACACGCATTTTTCAAAGCATTGCTTTTCTTGGGTGCAGGTAACGTCATGCACGCAATGCACGATGAATTGGATCCGTTTAAAATGGGTGGATTGCGCAAAGTGATGAAGGGAACATTTGTCATGATGACGGTTGCTTCAGTTGCATTGGCGGGAATCTATCCATTGGCAGGGTTCTTTTCCAAAGATTTGATCCTGGAAGTGGCATTTGTTGAACATCATTACATCCTATATACAGTATTGTTGGTTACGGCTGGTTTGACAGCATTTTATTCATTCCGTTTGGTTGCATTGATTTTCCATGGAGAAGAGCGCTATAAGTTGTTCGGTATCCATCCGCATGAAGCATACAAGTTTATGTTGGTTGCTATGGCACCATTGCTTATTCTTGCTGTCATTGCAGGTTCGTTTAAAATGACATATTATCAATTGGTAACATCGTTGCTCCCATCAGGAATGTATCATGTTCACAGTGCAATGACGTACTGGATCATGACAATTGGAACTCAGATTTTTGTTATTTTGGCTATTTTATTTGCATACAAAAAGTATGCATCATGGAGTACGGTTCCGGATGGTACATCGGCGATGGAAAAAAGTTTCTTCTATCAACTATTGTATAACCAGTATTATATTCCGAAACTTTTTGATGAAGTTTTCGCTAAACCGTACTTGGAACTTTCCAAAATAGCTTGGAAACAGATCGACCTGAAAATTGTCGATGCGACAGTCGATGCGATTGCCAATGCAATCTATAAAACAGGTGAAAACACTCGTGATATCCAAAATGGAAATCTCTCAACCATGCTTCGTTGGATGGTCTTTGGTTTGGTTGTATTGTTGGCACTCGCTGTGGCCTTTACAGTTGGCTACAATGCAGTTGGCGCGTAAGGAGTAATGATGCTTGATCATATTTTATCGATTTTGATTTTTTTCCCGGCATTGGCAGCAATGCTGGGCTTTATTGTAAGACAGGATAGTATCCGCGCTTACGGTATTACCGTAGCAGGGATTGAATTTGTACTGTCATTGTGGCTATGGTACGCGTATGACCCTATGATTTCAGGGATGCAGTTTATGGAAGCGGCTCCTTTGGTCAAAGCGTTTGGGATCAGCTACCTTGTTGGGGTTGACGGTATTTCATTGTTTGTTATTATCCTTTCGACATTCTTCACGTTGATCGGTATCGGATCGTTGACAGAAACACGACGTGTAAAAGACATGATTATCACCCTTCTTTTCCTTGAAATGACAATGGTGGGTGTTTTCGCTGCATTGGATGCGATTGTATTCTATGTGTTCTGGGAACTTTCATTGGTTC
>MUGE01000302.1:0-2278 GCA_002900545.1 Thermoplasmata archaeon M11B2D
ACAACGACTCACGCATTGCTCGTCAACTCAGAGAAGATTTTATTTTCTTTCCATCATCAGTGAGAGTGCCAACAGTATCAAAAGAAAGTGATCATCCTATTGAATTCTTCTCTAGGAATATTCAAATCAAAAAAGATTATTTAAAAAATGTGCCCCTCACACTATTTAATAGTGAATATCATAAACGATTGTTCCGATAAGAAATCAAACCGATTCTGAAGCACATATCCAGCTTGTTTGGTCTCTTCAACAAGCACATCGTCTGGAATATAATGACGATGGCGACGTTGAAAGCTAAACAATCCTCCTCTCCCATCAAATTCAATGATGACAAGCGTTCCACCCGGTCGCAAGGTCCCTTTTAACTTCTGAAAATAGGAAACCCGGTTGGGGAGATGATGCGTCACATTTCGCAGAAAGACCATGTCAAACAGACCTTGTGGGAGATTAGGATACTCTGAGGAGCTACGCAGTGTGATGACATTCGATACGCCTTGTTTTGTAGCATGCTGCATGATAAAATCCAGGAACTCCTGATTGGTATCCACTGCATAGACACGACCGGTAGAACCAACAACTTGTGCAAAACGAAATGTAAAGTACCCTCCACCAGAACCAATATCTGCGATAATCTGACCAGGTTTTAGCGAGAGAGTCTGAATGATTTCATCTGCTTTGAATTTCCGCTGTGCCGCCCGCTTGTTGAACCTCTTTGCCATCCTGATACTCATTTTTATCTAGATTCTCCACCGAAGTTTTGGGTACAAGTCTGAATAACTTAGTATTATTAAAAGATTGATTTAATAAGTTTTGTAATTTTATCTGCTAGAAAAAATTTCTGCTAAAATTCGAAGATTCTTTTCAAAAAAATTTCAGTTTTACGTAATATCACCAATACGTTTAATTATTATTGCTAGTATACACAAAAAAAACAAAAATTTTTTAAACTATAGGGGAAGGTTGAAAATGACAAAAAATAAGAAAATATTAACGACAAATTTCGGAAAACCAGTTGAAGATGATCAAAACAGTATCACCTCAGGTCTCTATGGACCAGTTCTTATGCAGGATGTCCATCTCATCGAGAAACTTGCTCATTTTAACCGCGAACGAATTCCAGAACGTGTGGTTCACGCAAAAGGAGCTGGAGCAGGTGGTTACTTTGAGGTTACCAACGATGTAACCAGATACACCAAGGCGAAATTTCTTTCAAAAATCGGGAAAAAAACCGAGATATTCGTTCGTTTTTCAACTGTCGGAGGTGAGAAAGGCTCTGCCGATGCAGAACGTGATCCTCGGGGGTTTGCCGTGAAGTTTTATACTGAAGATGGCAACTATGACCTTGTCGGCAACAACACACCTGTGTTTTTTATCCGAGATCCGTTGAAATTCCCTGATTTTATCCACACACAAAAACGAAACCCTGCGACCAACACAAAAGACGCAAACATGTTTTGGGATTTCCTCTCACTTACTCCGGAGTCGGTCCATCAGGTTACCATTCTTTTTTCAGATCGAGGCACTCCGAAGACCTATCGGCACATGAATGGATACAGCAGCCATACCTACAAATGGTACAATGACAAAGGAGATTACTTCTGGGTGAAGTATCATTTCAAGACAGATCAAGGCATTCAGAACCTTACAAGGAATGAAGCAGATATACTTAAAGGCAAAGATCCCGATCACGCGACCCGTGATTTGTATGACGCAATAAAACGTGGTGACTATCCATCGTGGACGTTAGAAGTTCAAATTATGAATCCAGACGATGCTGAACACTACCGTTTTAATCCCTTCGATGTCACGAAAGTCTGGCCACATAAGGATTACCCACCTATTAAGGTTGGACGGATGATTCTGAACCGAAACCCTGAGAATTATTTTGCGGAGGTAGAGCAGGCTGCGTTTTCACCAGGTAATTTTGTACCCGGGATTGCTGCATCACCAGATAAGATGTTACAGGGTCGGTTGTTTGCCTACCATGATGCGCATCGGTATCGACTTGGACCAAACTACCATTTGTTACCCGTGAACAGGCCAAAAGCGGTCACCATGGAAAATTATCAGCGTGACGGATACATGCGATTTGATGGCAACGAGGGAGGAAAACCAAACTATTACCCCAATAGCTTTGGTGGTCCAGAACCACATACGGATGCTGCTGAGCCACCCTTTGATGTGAAAGGACTTGCAGCACGACATGCCTATGCTCATCCGAATGATGATTTTGTACAAGCAGGCGACCTCTTCAGAAAAGTCATAAGCGAAACGGACA
>MUGE01000303.1:0-2269 GCA_002900545.1 Thermoplasmata archaeon M11B2D
TCATACTACAACCGGGCAGAAAAAGAATACGGTGTTCGCTTCATCCGCTGTCGGATCTCCTCAGTTGAAGAGGATAAAAAAACAAGAAACCTCTCTCTTAAATACGAAACCGAGGATGGAATCCTAAAACAAGAAGACTTCGACCTAGTTATATTATCTGTTGGACTTAGTTTCCCAAATGACTCTAAAACTCTTTCAACTGTGTTTGGAATTAATCTAAATAAATATAATTTTGCTCTCACAGACTCATTTGAACCGTTTCATACGATCATACCAGGAATCTATGTAGCTGGCGCGTTTGCTGGTCCGAAGGATATCCCTGAGACGGTCGCACAAGCAAGTGGTGCTGCAGCATTAGCATCAGCCCTTCTTTCACAATCACGAGGCAAATATGTTACCGTTAAACAGTATCCCCCAACAAGAGACGTTCACTATCTGACACCCCGAGTCGGTGTGTTTATTTGCCATTGCGGAAGTAATATCGGTGGATTCCTTGATGTTGCATCCCTGACTGAATATACAAAAAACCTTCCGTTTGTTGTGTATGCGGAAAATAATTTATTTACTTGTTCTCAGGATAGACAGACGCATATTAAGGATATCATAAAAGAATACGATATCAACCGAGTTGTCGTGGCTTCCTGCACTCCACGAACGCATGAACCGTTATTTCAGGATACAATGAAGGAAGCAGGATTAAACCAGTATTTATTTGAGATGGCAAACATCCGGGATCAATGCTCTTGGGTTCATATGAAGGAGCCCCAAAAGGCTACAGAGAAAGCAACGGATCTTCTCCGAATGGCCATCTCAAAGGCAGCATTGTTAAAACCATTACCGATACTAAAGTTACCAGTGAATCAAAATGCATTGGTGCTAGGCGGTGGACTAACGGGGATAACAGCAGCAATTATGTTGGCTGAAGAAGGGTTCCCTGTGTTTTTAATTGAGAAGGAAAAGGAACTTGGTGGAAACCTTCGCCAGATGTATTCGACTCTTACAGGTGATAACGTACAACCTATCCTCCAAGACTTACTAAAGAAAATCAAAGAAAACAAACATATCCAGGTTTTCACAGATACTCACGTTGATACCCTCACGGGGTACATTGGTAATTTTACTACCAGTGTCAAGAAGAAGCACAAAACAAAGGAACTACACCATGGAATTATTGTCGTTGCAACAGGTGCACAGCAATATACACCTAGGGAGTATCTCTACAAATCAGATAAACGAGTCCTTACTCAACAGGAGTTCGAACATCAATTGGAAAAAAAAGAGGGGCATATAACAAAACCAGAGACAGTCGTGATGATTCAGTGCGTTGGTTCTCGTGATGAAAATCACCCGTACTGTAGTAGGATTTGTTGTACACAGGCAATAAAGAACGCCTTACATTATTTGGAACTCAATAAAGATGCAACAGTGTATGTGTTATATCAAGATATCCGAACCTATGGATTTAAGGAGGAGTATTATCAAAAAGCTAGAGAAAAAGGGGTTATTTTCATTCATTATTCTCCTGAGAATAAACCGATTGTAGAAAATATAGATGGGGCACTTACGATACGCATCTTTGATGCTATCTTAGGTGAGAACCTTGCAATTCACACAGATCGCCTCGTGTTAAGTACGGGTATCGTGCCCCCAGCAGATAACATGCTCTTGTCAAAAATGCTTAAGGTTCCGTTAAATGAAGACGGATTTTTTTTAGAAGCACATACAAAACTCAGACCTGTGGATTTTGCTACCGATGGGATTTTTCTTGCGGGTCTTGCGCATTCTCCAATGTGTATTGAAGAAAGTATCGCACAAGCATTGGCCGCAGTGTCTCGAGCGTGCACTATTCTAAGTAAGGATTTTCTTGAGCTTCCTGGAATAATCGCTCAAGTCAACGAACAACGATGTGTTGGTTGTGGACTTTGTGAACAAGTCTGTGCATACAAAGCTAATGAGATGGTAAAAAAGACAAAAGACGGAAAAGAACAACTCATCGCAAAAGTAAATGAAGGGCTTTGTAAAGGATGTGGGGTCTGTGCCGGAGCTTGTTATTCAGGGGCTATTGCTCATAATAGTTTCAAAGATGAACAAATACTAGCGATGATAAAATCGATAGAAAGTTGTTAAAAAAATTATTATTTTAATGCGTTGAACATGAGATACAGGGGTCGTATGCTCTGACAAGCATCTCACATCTTCGTGTGATTTCCTCAACAGGCTCATCAAGAATGGTAAGGAGGAACTCGCGAAGGTCTTTTTCAATGTTATT
>MUGE01000304.1:0-2248 GCA_002900545.1 Thermoplasmata archaeon M11B2D
ATTATTAAGGTCGTAAAATTACTTAGATAGCAGATACCCGCATCCATGTTTATTACAAAAAAATATATAGAAATATTTATATATTAGATGTACCTAATAAGTATTGGGGCATTGTTTATTTTTGTCAGTAAAGTGATTAGTATGACATACTGTATAGTCTGTAAAAAAGAAATGAAACAAATTCCCGTTCGCAAACTAGATTCCCTTTACATTGTGGAAGAATATTGTCCATGCTGTGGAGAATCAACGCTGCGATATGAGAAAATACAGGTTATCTAAGCACTCTCTGGTTGTGCATCAACTGAGAGTTTGAACAAAGGGATAGGTTTTTTTATATTAATCGGTTATCCTTCTAAGAAGTCAAGAGAAAAAATAGTGAGGGGCGAACACTATCGTGGATAGTCTACATCAAAAACCTTCAGAAGTAAAAACCCATGACGAGATAATGGATTTGTTTAAAGAACTTGAAGTAATGCAGGCAAAAGTGAAAAATCCACAAGAATTCGTAAAAGAAATAATTAAATCACAAGCATTCGTACAAGAGTTAAAACCCTCAATTCACGTATCAACACAAACCAACGAACAACAACACGATACAGCATCTGCCTATGAAATACTACAAACGCAGGGGGAAACGCAAAAACGACCGTTTTGGACAAGAAACCCGCATCAAGACCTGTCATTTTCACAAGAAAGCATACAGAAAGACCAAGCACAAGAAGTTCAAATTCCTCCTCGTAGCACGTTTGTTTTGCAATTGGATAACAATGGCAATCTTGTCGGCCTCCCTGTAAAAAAACAAAAACTGCAAGAAGGAAAAAACCAAGAGGAAGAACCGGAGACGGGAATCAAAGGAATATTCAAACACCTACGTGACCGATTTCATCGCAAGAACTCCTCAGAAGATGAATCCCATGAAGGAATAGGGTCTAAACTTTTAGGCATATTTCGTAGAGAGGATTAGATATAAAGACGGAAAACCCACTCTTATTTCAACCAGAAGAGTATTTTTTTCTCATCAATATTACGAATGAGCCCGTCGACCTTTCCTTCTCGCGCAAGCCATCCTACTGCAGAGAATACATCCTGTTCAACAATCCGGGATAACCGTGCAAGCGATTGGACATCGACCTCCCCCCAGATCTCCAACGTTCTCCATATCTTCCCGGCATCTTTGCCGATGAGAGGCAAAAGATTGGTTTCCCCTAATAGGAAAGTATTATTTTCTTTCCGAATCTTGTTTTCACGGGCAAGCCACCCGATCGCAGTATAAAGCTGCGATTCAGAAAAATTTGTAAGGGAGAGGAGTTCAGATTCTGTAAGAGGCCCATGTTCATGAAGGATCTGCCAAACAGTGCCTGCTTGACCACCGAATAGTAAAATAATATCGCTCATTTGCTCACTCTCAAAAAAGAAGCATACTTTCGGTAATTATATAGATTTTGATTTGAATGAAAAAATGTACAATCGAAAAACTATAAGATATGGGTTAGTATTGTCTAGGAAGAGGTGATACGTTTATGCCACAAGTGCATCGATCAAGTTTCATAGCAGCAAGCGCGGTGATCATTGGGGATGTGACCATTGGGAAGAACTGTGGTGTTTTTCCGCACGCGGTGATCCGTGGTGATGAAAATTCTATTATGATTGGAGACGGGTCCAACATTCAAGATTGCTGTGTTATACATACAGATGCAAAGCATACCGTACAGATTGGAAAAAACGTAACAATCGGTCATGCAGCCGTCATCCATGGCGCCTGTATCGAAGATGAGTGTCTGATCGGTATTCATGCCACGGTGCTAAACGGTGCTCACATTTGCTCTGGTTCGATAATAGGAGCATGTGCGCTTGTAACGGAGGGAATGATAGTTCCTACGGATAGCCTCGTTCTGGGCGTCCCTGGAAAAATCATGAAACAAAACCCACAGTTTATCGATCCCATACGAGAAAACGCCACGATTTATCAGAAACTCTCCCAGAACCATAAACAAGGGAGATATGAAATCTATGGGTTGGACGATGAAAAAAACCTCTAACCGGTTATACTCATAGTTTTTTTACATTAGTAGCTTTTGGTCCTCTCATGGTTTGGTCGATTTGGTATTCAACAACCTCGCCAGGGAGAAGGAAGATATCGAAAAATGGGATTGCAGTTCTATGGACAAAAATGGTGTGTCCATCATCGCCCCGGATAAAACCATATCCTTTTCGGATATCATAAAATTTAACGGTGCCTTTCATAAAA
>MUGE01000305.1:0-2248 GCA_002900545.1 Thermoplasmata archaeon M11B2D
GGGCGCGTTCTTCAAAGCCGCAAGATATATCAAAAAGAACAAGGAGTCCTTGAGAAATATTTTTTTATACACGTTTTATCTGGCAGGCAATTGGGAGAGAACCAAGAAACTTATCAAGTTAGACTATGCGAATAAACCCTGTATCACCACAGAGGTATATCCCAATGAGAATAAAGCAAGGATCATATTATGTACGGTGCATCCGGAGTATCTGGTATGGTGGCATGGTCATATCCAGGAAATGGAAAACAAGCCATGTACGTGCCTGGGGGAAGGGTTGTACCAATGGAAGGAGATCGCACCATTAAGCGTGGATGCATCTGTTGAGTTGACGTACACCTGGTGGGTGGTGCGCCGGTTTGTTGCCTGGGCTGCTAAAGTACCTGATAATCACCTCCCACCTATCGATAAGGAAGAACACCGAAGAGAGACATCCGTTCTGTCGCATAATGTTTTTTGGGATGGGAGTCTGCGTAATCAGATGGAAAACATATAGGATGTCAGAGATAATTCAAAGGACGGACTACCCGGTGATGTGGTTTATCAAGAATCGCTGAAGAAAGAGGGCTGTAGGAGTCCTTGGAACAGCCTTACAGCTATGGAGGTGGTCTGTGTTGGTAGCGTGATTTCCAGGGTGCTTGTGTTGCTTTCCGCGCCATGGATGTCTTTTGCATAGACGCAGATTTCATAGACTCCCTGGTGTTTTACCTCCTTGGCAACCGCCCCTAGATGACCATCGCCTCTATTATCAATGGATTGGAAATTGCACACGCAATAGAACCGCTGTTTTTTGCTAAAAAAATGCACGGGAAATTTTCTTGGTTAGCAGAGTATAGTACTGTATTATATACGCCCAGTCTTGTACAACCAGAAAATCAAGATAACAACAATTACGCTAATCACGATTACAACCACACAGATTAACGGCAACATCAGTGGTTCCTCATCAGGTGGTTCATAGGGTGATATGGTCCCCAGAGCAGGATCGTAGACAAAGTCCCAAATCCCGTCTCCATCTATGTCGATGAGTGGTTTTCCATCCTGTTCACCTAGGATAGATTTTGTGTTTGTTGTTGGATTGTAAAGGACATCGAACGTACCGTCATGGTCGATGTCGACGAGATAATACAGATTGTCGTTGATTGAAATCAATTCTATATCCGCTTCTGTTATAGGTGTTCCTATTGTTTCTTCCATGATATCGGAGATATTGTTTCGGTTCGCATCTAACAGGATCTTTGCCGTGGTCGAGTCAAGGGACTGGAGGTTGTTTGAGTCTGTGACGGTCAGGACAACTAAAAAAGTCCCTGAGGTTTCATACACATGGACTGGGCTTTGACCATAGCCTGATGTGCCATCGCCAAAGACCCAGGTGTAGTTGACGATGTTTGCGTTGATTCCATAGCTTTCAGATCCATCGAATTTGATTGTTTGATACGTTAGTCCTTTGTAGGGGCCGTCTGCGATTGCGACAGGTGCGGAGATGTTGTTACCATTAATGGTGACGATGCTTGTTGCGGTATCTGTGAGGTTTTCTTCGTCTTTGACCTGTAGGCGCACGGTGTACACGCCAATGGCGTTGTATGCGTGTGAAGCGTAGGCTGATGTGGACCAGTTGGTATCCCAAATCCCATCGTTTTCCCAATCCCAGCGGTAGCCGGCAACTCCGACGTCATCGGTGCTGTTAGATCCATCAAAGGTGATGGGGACGTTCATGTTTCCTTTGTAAGGACCTCCTGCGTCGGCGATTGGTGGGTCATTTGATGGCACGTCTCCCCCTCCTGGCGGTGGTGGTGGTATATATGGTTGTGTGACAGTGAATAGTATAGATTCTGCTGATATATAGGTATAGCTTGTGGAATTGACAAAAAGTTTTGCATAAAACGTTCCGGAGGTATGAGTCTTATAGGTGATATCATATAAAATGCTTAAATCGACTGAACCGGAAGGGCCATAACCGTATCCATAATCATAATATGTGGTGATATTATTTTTTTCCTCGTCAATGCCATACCCCCATGAAGAATTGTAAGGGAGATTTGAGGTGTTGGTCAATTTTATTACCGTGAATTGGGAAGGATTTTGATAGAGTATCGTTCCATCCAAGTCAAATGTCACATTCGCAACCGGGGTACCGGTACTTGTATAAATGACGAACATGAGATAATCGATGGGGATTGCCTCATAAGCACGTATGGTGAGGGTAACGTCCTTAAAAATAATGGTTGTTTCAACAACGACAGAGGTC
>MUGE01000306.1:0-2233 GCA_002900545.1 Thermoplasmata archaeon M11B2D
TGGTGGGGTGTCATCCATTTCATAGGTGCAGACCGTGTCGTTATAGAGCTGATAGATAACGTTCTTTTTTGTTTTAAATTCCATTAACGCAGTCCCATCGTATTCACCAAGCTCTGAAAGTGTCGGTCGCATATGTCGCAGGATGACCGCACTTGGTGTATCTCGGTGGAGGACTGCTTTGCAACGGCAGAACAATTTCTTTTCAGTCAACAACTGCTGATGGATCTCCAAGCCACAACGTAATCCTAACTCTTGATAGTAGGTGTCATTTTCAATACGGTCATTTATCATTCTGGGGGTCAAATACGTCACTTCTATCTAAACATTACGTCTCTTTCTATGGAAAAACACATTTTTTTAAACAAAAACAGGAGCTATATTTCTTTATAGTCCTTTCTCTTATGGTCTTTACATATAATCATGGTGATGTAAGTGGCAAATGAAGACATGTACAAGGGATATCGTGGGGCAGCAAAGCAGAAGCTCATCCAGACCGGTGTGAAAGTCTGGAGTGATGTCGTCATCACTTCAACGAGAGGAATTTTCAAAGGTATAATTCTACCGAGGGCAGAAACTGAGGATGATCAACATATCGTCCTAAAACTGCATAACGGTTATAACGTTGGCATCAAAGTTGATTCAATCGAAACAGTAAAGGAAGTCGGTTATAAGGAGGGTCATTACAAAATTCCCGAATCGGAATTTCCCAAAGACGATAAAAAACCAAATGTGACCTTGTTTGGGACAGGTGGAACGATCGCATCAAGGCTCGACTATCGTACCGGAGCGGTAATCCCTGCGTTTTCTCCTGGTGAGCTATATGGTGCCGTGCCCGAGCTTGCAGGGATTTGCAATCTAAAGACAGAGAAATTGTACGGTATCTTTAGCGAAAATATGGGGCCAGAGCAATACATTGCGACAGCAAAGGCCATAGGCAGGGAAATCGAAAGTGGTGTTGATGGCATCATGATTGGCCATGGGACCGATACCATGCATCACACCGGAGCCATCCTTTCGTTTATGGTGCAAAAATCACCGGTGCCTATCGTGCTTGTCGGCTCACAACGATCCTCAGACCGGCCGTCAAGCGATGCGGCGTTAAACCTCATCAACGCGACTCAGACAGCAGCGTATTGCGACATCGCTGAGGTGATGGTATGCATGTTTGGTCCAACAAGCGACCAATATAATCTGCTGCATCGCGGGACACGTGTACGGAAAATGCACAGCAGCTACCGAAGCACGTTTCGAACTATCGGAGACATTCCACTTGCGACTGTGACCCCAACAGAATTCAGATACCTTCGGAAAGACTACAATAAACGTAGAAAAGACACAAATGTCATCATCGATACCGCGTTTGAGGAGAAAGTAGCGATTGTCTACTATTATCCTAACATGCTGCCAGATATCATCGACTCACTTGTTGACCATAAGTATAAAGGGATTGTGATTGCAGGGACCGGATTAGGTCATGTCAATAAACCCTTATATGCGCCGTTGCACCGTGCAATCGAAGAAGGAATAGCGGTGTATATGACAGTTCAGACTCTCTGGGGATATGTTCAGATGTACGTGTATGACACAGGACGGGATCTCATGAAAATCGGTGTGGTTCCCGCCCAGAATATGCTTCCCGAAGTCGCATATATGAAGCTTTGCTGGGCACTGGGGCATACGAGCAATCTGGATGAGGTAAAAAAGATCATGCTCACACCGATCGCAGGGGAGATAACAGAAAGAGAACCACATAACGGTTATATCATCCTGCAGGGTGGCATCCCTGAGGTTGACGAGTTTGTCGCTAAATATATGAGATAAAAGAACCAGCAACAGAGTGGAACGATTATTGTTTACCCTGGTCTGCTATTGAAACAACAGTGACGTGTATGACCAATCGTTTCCCTGCTAAGAGATGATTCAGATCTAGCGTAAAGGTCTGTTCATCCATGGCGATAATCGTCCCGACAAATGATTTTCCTGTGGGCGCATCAATCTTAATACGTGAGCCGACCTCCAAAGTCACCTCAGGTTTGAATACTGACTTTGGCACTCGTATCACAAGATCATCAACATGAGGACCAAATGCATCCTCGGCTTCCAAGGTGATTGTCTTTGATTGGCCTTCGGTCATCTGCTCTAATGCCTTCTCGACGATAGGAAAGAATGTTCCCTCTCCAATAACTAACTCAAGAGGATTCCCTGTATCAGTTTTATAGCAAAGTTCGCCATT
>MUGE01000307.1:0-2221 GCA_002900545.1 Thermoplasmata archaeon M11B2D
ATACTGATTCTGGTTTTAGGCCCCGTTTCAGCAAAAGGTCAACCCGACCCATTTCAGGACGATGCGAGTGTGCCGTGGCATATTGTTGCCGATGAGGTGAATTACGATGACCAGGCGAAAGTCTATATTGGAATAGGGAACGTAAACATCACCAAAAAAGATAAAAACCTCAATGCCGATTATGTTCGTTTTAATCAGAACACCATGGACGTTTTTGCCAAAGGTCATGTTATTATGATGGTGGGGGAAAACATCATCACCGGCACTATCATGGACATGAACCTGAATTCAGAAACAGGAACGATTTATAACGGAGCCATATTCATTGATGAAAACCATTTCTATATAAAAGGAGACAAAATTCAAAAAGTCGGCAAAGACTCTTACGTTGCCGACAAAGCCAGTGTTTCGACATGTGACGGTGATTCACCGGCATGGAAAATTACCGGCAGAAATCTAAAGGTTACCGTGGAAGGATACGGTTTTGTGAAGCATGCGGCACTATGGGCAAAGAAGCTTCCCGTGCTCTATACCCCGTTTCTTGTATTTCCCGTAAAGCTGAAACGCCAGACAGGTTTACTGGCGCCCCAGATCGGTTATTCAGACCGCAGAGGGGGTGAATATGTCCAGCCGTTCTTCTGGGCCATCAATGAGAGCTCGGATGCAACATTCTACTCTCACTATATGGTCAATCGCGGAGAAAAGCTGGGTCTGGAATACCGTTATGTTTTAGATGAACAATCAAAAGGGACCCTGATGGTTGATTTTTTAGATGACAGACAGGTGGATGACGGTTCGCCAGGTTCTGAAAAATGGGGGTATACAGGTGACGGTGTTTTACGTCCCAATTCCGACCGTTACTGGTTCAGGACAAAGCATGATCAGGCGTTGCCTCACGGGTTCTTTGCAAGGCTTGACATAGACTACGTAAGCGATCAGGATTACCTTTATGAATTCAAAGATGGATATACGGGTTTTAATAGAACCGATGAGTATTTTATCAAAGAATTCGGAAGAGGTTTTGATGCATATGATGATCCCGTGCGACTCAACAGATTCAATGTCAACAGGAACTGGCCTCTTTACAGCCTCAATGCCGAGTTGCGATGGTACGACGATGTCATAAAGCGTCGTCAGGAAGAGACGGATGCAACCTTGCAGCGTCTACCGGTGATCACCTTTAACGGTTTAAAACAAGACATTTCAACATCGCCGATTTATTTTGATCTGGCTTCTGAGTACACGTATTTTTACAGTGAAGACGGTCCACGAAATCATCGGATGGATATTTATCCCAGATTCTATCTGCCGTATAGTTTCGGAAGCTACTTTACCATTGAACCCTCTGTGGGCCTCCGAGAGACAGTTTGGCATTTTGACAAAGAGGAATATGGTTCTTCGGATAAAAAAACACTCACCAGGGAAATGTATGATATAAAAGTCGATCTTTCTTCTGAAATCTATCAGGTGTTCAATATGGAGGGAAAAAGTGTTGAGCGGATCAAACATGCCATAAGGCCGAGTATCATCTACGATTACATACCTGAAAAGGATCAGTCTGAATTGCCCTCTTTAGATGGCATCGATCGGATTGCTAGTACAAACCTGATTACGTATTCGCTCACAAACACATTAACGTCGAAGTCGAAAAAAAATACAAAGGAAATTAAGGGTCCTCCTTCGGATAAATCGGTAGCTAATAGCAGTTATGAACCGCCGATGCATGATTACAATGAGTTCTTATGGTTCAAGCTGCAACAAAGTTACGACATCAACAAGGAAAAAGAGGACGATCCGGAACCGTTCTCCCCGATACGTGGTGAGCTTGAACTTTATCCTATAAGATATTTTTCCATAAAAGCGGATGCTGACTGGTCGCATTATGACAGTAAGTTTCGGTCAAGAAATGTTACCGCAATGTTATGGGATATGCGTGGGGACAAGTTGTCTGTTGATCATCGATATCAGCGGGATATCAGTGAGACCGTCTACACCAATCTCGATTTAAAAATATCAGACAGACTCTCAATGCGCGGAGAGTATGAACGCAACATATTTGATAGCAAAGACTTAAAATACGGCGTCGGATTTTTATACGAAACCCAGTGCTGGTCATTTGATTTCAATCTCACTAAAGAAGAAGATGATGTAAGTTTTATTTTTGTGATCACACTTTACGGGATTGGAGAAATTGGATTAAAATAAAATCAAACTGGACTTA
>MUGE01000308.1:0-2216 GCA_002900545.1 Thermoplasmata archaeon M11B2D
TTCTAGATTCAAATCGTCTAGCGTCTCATTCGCATATAAGATATCGACGACATCATCTTGGGTTTCTTGATAGATGGCATAATGTTCCAGGATGCTCTGAAGGGTTGCAGATTCAATAAGGATATCGGTAACGTTGTTCCATTCTTGGACCTGCGTCATTGTGCCATTGATGACATAGGTTTCTATTTTCCACCAGCAATGGATCCGCTCATACGAAACAAAATACTGTTCTTCATATAGCGCGCTGCCTGGAATGATTTGTCCCTTTACTGGCTTTATCACATTTTTAGAGATGGGTGTAAAAGAGAAACAAGTCCATTGACTTACTCCACCATCGGTCCAACCGATGCCAGGATCCCCCCATTGCTCATCGATAACAGATCGATGAACAACCTGTGTTGACAGAGATGCATGATATAGGTCAGCAATCATTGAGTGCAGTTTCTTCTGGGTTGTCATGTTAAGGGATAAGCCTTTTGTCATTCCTGAAAGGAAAAAGGAGTGATTTGCCCATTGCTGTATCGTCTCATCAATTCTTACAAACGCCTGGTCATCAAAAGGAATAACCACTTCATCGCATTGCCCCTCGTCGTTCTCAAAATGTAACGTGATGGTTGAAATATTATACAGCACACGTTGTCCGATCTCGGAGAGGCTTAGTGAAGAACACAGATCAATCGACTCATTGAGAGGGGATTCTGCATCGACATTGGCAGTACCAGAGGTTAGGTTTTCTGTACTTACCATATATCCTTCCCCCAGCATCTGGGTATTGAAGGTAAAGAGAGCATCTGATGGAGACTGTTTGAGCACTTTTTGAGTTTGTTGCACCAAATGAACAAGACCAAGCGGATCAACACTGCCGAACACCAAACTTTGCGTAAGAAGCAACCCGCTGTTGAGGATAAGGGAAAGATGACGATTATCCATGACATTGAGTGGCTTACCACAGCGGAAATGTTTGAATCCTCTCAGAAGAGAATATGCATTTGACACGGTGGTGGTAAGCGTCCATAACGGCGAAAACGTGCCATTAATCGACTGATGATATTCATTCATTAATCCCTCAAGGAGAGAGTATCGCGAGGTGAGAATGGACGATACAACAATCGTTCGTGTGGTTAGAGGTTTTTGTAAAACCTCATGTACGGTTCGAACTTCGATGGTTAGGGGAACAGAAGCGACCAAATAGGTGGTATGGTTTGTTATTTCACGTGGTCCGATAAACGGAAGTGTTTGTCTTTTCAACTGCATAGGGATTGATTCAAGACTAATATTCTCCCTTGAAGGGATTGGTGTTTCGTTCTGAAGAACAACCGTGATGGCGTACTGACCATGAGAAAACATGGTATCGACATAATGAGTGGTAAGATACAAGTTTAATTCGTCTTTGATGATTTCTTTTATTCGACCTTGGTTTATTTCTTCTGGTGTTCCTAGAGATGATCTGATGATAGGATTTTTACCTATCTGCTTGAGTGCTTTCATTCCTACGATGTTTAACGCTGTTGCCACATCAGCTTCGAAGTAGGAAAAAACGTTGTTCATGTCGTCCATTTCCAGGGACCGTGCAAACTCATAGGCTTTCTCCAGCTCCAATCGTGAGATGTACACCGCCGTGATGCTACTGCCAAGGATGATTAAGACACCTATAATTGAGAAAGGAATGCGTGCCTGGTCATCAGAAAGAATTCTTTGTCTTCTTATTCTCTCACCACCCAGATGGTCAACATCACTTCTGCTTTGTTTAAACAGATTTGATCTAGTAAAAAATCGATAAGCATTTCAAAAAACTCTGAAAGAGTGGTTCCCATATCAATAAGGATATTTACAAAGGATTTGAGTAATGGATCAAGGTACTCGGAAACCAGAAGGGTTATCTGATCTTTGATGAACGCTTCACACGCATTGAACGCTTCACTTAATGAAACAAACGACGTATTCATCACCGAATGCATCGTTCCATTAATCTGATCAAGTATTGTGGTTGATACGGGATGAGTAATGCTTGTGTTCAGACCACCAAACACTCGATCTATTGTCCGGACCACTCCACCGAATAATTCGTCCAACGCATGGTCAAGGAGATTCGTTGTGATATTTTTTATCTTCTCAAATCCATACAGAAGACTCATATGAACAACCCCGGGAAAGACAGAACCATTTGTATCATCCCTGATACCATCTATGAGAAACCCATACACAAGAACACTTAG
>MUGE01000309.1:0-2415 GCA_002900545.1 Thermoplasmata archaeon M11B2D
TGTTAGATCCAAATAAACCAGTATTACCGATTTATGTCAAGACCTTCCAGATTCCATTTAGATCGACCGATATACAGGTTCTCTGTACTCCACAGAACATAGGTACAATGACTCTTGAAAAAGAGATTATACCCGTTCGTGTCTCTCCCCTATCCAAGATGAGCGAGCAGACGGAGTATGTAAAGGATCCTGCGGTGTATGGGAGTGCAGCGCTTTATCCAAATGCATGGTTCAGTTATGATCTTGGTGCGGGTCGTAATGAGAATGACGTACAAGTGACCTTTGTGAAGGTCGTCTGTTATCCTGTTCGGTATTCTCCATTGAACAATGAGATTACGTATACTAGTCGTATACTAGTGGGTTTGATATCGCGGTAAGCTATACTAAACCAATGACCCCGCCACAGACTTCAACGACTGATTTTGATATGGTGATTATCGCCCCTGCGAAGTTTGAATCGGGACTTACGTCACTTATTGATCATAAGAACAGTAAAGGTGTCGCAACCATGTTTAAATCTGTCGAAGACATCCTTGCTGAATACGAAGGATATGACCAACCAGAGCAGGTGAAGTATTTCATAAAAGACGCATATGATACCATGCACATCACCTATGTTCTCCTCGTCGGTGGCGTGAAAAACCATATCTCTGTCAAAGACAAGGATACTCGGGCTGGTGGTTGGACAGGATGGTGGGTGCCGGTCAGATACGTCAGCTTACCTCAGGGTGATGACGAAGGGTGTTTATCTGATTTATACTATGGCTGCATCTATAATGCGACCGGTTATTTCGACAGCTGGGATTCCAATGGTGATGGAGTCTACGCTGCTTGGAATGCTCCTGGTGCTGAAAAGGATACATTCGACATGTACCCGGAGGTCTACGTGGGACGATTACCAGTCGCAAATACACGAGAGCTGAAACGTGTCGTAGGTAAGATTATTACCTATGAGGAAACAGGTCCAGAAGACAAACCCTGGTACAATACCTTTGTTGGTGTCGGTGGGAAAACATTCGATTATTATCTTGGTAAGCCTGATGGGGAGTACCTCTGTGATCTTTCTTATAATTATACAAAGAATGCGATCCCAGATTTGAAGTTGGTGCCTGTGTATTCCTCAAACAGGGATACCACTGGTGTTGTCCCTGACAAAAAAGGCATTTCAGGAGGATTTAATCAGGGCGCTGGTTTTGTTGACTTTGAAGGACATGGAAGTCCTGCACGATGGGATACGATTTGGTTTGACGGAGAATATACTGAGCATGATTGGGTCGGTGGTATCGGAATAGAAAATTTCTGGATGATCAGCAATGGGCAAAAACAACCTGTTGTCATCGTCGGTGGATGTCATAACGGGATGTATAACATCAGTCTGATTCCCGCTATGAAGGATCGAAACGGAACAAGTTACTTTGCCTATGGATATCCTGTTTTCATCTGCTTTAGCTGGGGGCTTGTCGTTAAACCCCGAGGCGGTGCCATTGCATCAACTGGATGTACTGGATATGGAATGGGATACGAAGGAAATCCAGTCAGTCTTAGTGCGGAACTCGAAGTGAATTTCTTCTGGCAAATTGGTATGAACGGTGTAACACATCTTGCACAGGCTCATAGCCAAGCGATTCAGAAGTTTTTAAACGAAAACGAGATTTTACAGGTAGAGGCATTCTGCATTACGAACTGGGCTCTCTTTGGCGACCCAAGTATGGTATTCGGTGGATATTCCTCTTAATCAAGGAATCTCTCCTTTTTTTTTTTTTTTTTAATTTAATGTCGTTCATCTAGTGTTTTTTTACACAAAGTATTTATAAACGGAAAGAAACTATTTATATGAGGACTTATTATCCATAAAAGAGGGAAAATATGAAGAAACTCATACCAATCATAATAGTAGGTATTATAGTCCTTAGTGGACTAGGGGCAGCTGCGTTCTCTACGAATGTCTCATTGAAACAAGCAACAGATCTACAAGGTAAATCAGCATCGATAGTCTATTCATCACAACCATTCCTCACTGAGAAGAATGGGTTTGTGGAGGTTCACCTCGATGGTGCGACATCTCAGTTGTTAGATCCAAATAAACCAGTATTACCGATTTATGTCAAGACCTTCCAGATTCCATTTAGATCGACCGATATACAGATTCTGTGTACTCCTAGGAATGTACATTCGATGGTTCTTACCAATGAAATTGTCCCTGCTCGTATCGCACCCTTGTCAAAGTTAAGTGAGCAGACAGAGTATGTAAAGGATCCTGCAGTGTATGGAAGTGCAGCGCTTTATCCAAATGCATGGTTCAGTTATGATCTTGGTGCGGGTCGTAATGAGAATGACGTACAAGTGACCTTTGTGAAGGTCGTCTGTTATCCTGTTCGGTATTCTCCATTGAACAATGAGATTACGTATACTAGT
>MUGE01000023.1:0-9941 GCA_002900545.1 Thermoplasmata archaeon M11B2D
GGGAAAGGCTCAGGTAAAAAAATCGGTCATGCCCTCTAGGGTTATCTTGTCCTTGTTTCCACATTTGGGGCAAGTCATTTCGACAACTTCTTTCATTGTTGGCATGGTGTCAAAAAATTCCTTGATGCTAACAAGTACACTTCTTGGCAACTGCTCAATAAAAGTTTCAAGTTCCTTTTCCGTAAAATCATTTCTTGTATTAACAACATCGCCATCGAACACAGAGTCAATACAAGAAAGAATCGTAGAAAGGTTATTTTCCCCACCATCCTCTTTGATTTTTTTAATGATAGAAAACGATGGATATCTCATCATCATTCCTATCGTGTCGGTTATCATAATCTTTCGGTTGTGGCCGTCTGGTGTTGCCACTTTTAACTTTGTCAAATCAACATCTACCTTGATGACTTCGCCACATTCCTGTGGTTCTTCCTGTCCCTCCACGGGTACCTTGTGTTTGCATCGGAACGACAGTGTGGAAATCTCACTAACGCTTCGTGCTCGGATTTGGGTGAAAATATACTCCAAATCAAAGGTTGCCAATTCTTCTGGCGATACTTTTCCGAAAGTACAGTTTCTAACGATATCGCAAATCGCGAGAAACATTTGATTTTCGTCTTTGCCTTCCAGTGCCAACAACAGGATTTTTTCTTCCTTGACCAAAAACGGCCTGTATGAAATTTCCTCTTTTGTTGATGGCATTTTCAATGTATATCGTGGTGTATCTATAACTGGTAAACCCATGTCACTCTCCAATCAAGTATTATTGTGAAAACAAATTTATAATTGAGCCTGTGGCTCCAAGCAATTCAGTTTTATTTGAGTTACTTAGTATGTTTGTGTCGTTGACATCTGTGATATCACCTTCGATTCCTCGTACAGAAATCAACACATCCGATACCGGCAGGTTGGTTTGTTCTTGGACAGTTCTCGCCAACTGGGCAAAGTAATTCGATGTTTCGCCCTGTGCCAAATCCAAGTTGTTTTCCAAATCCTGCATAATACTATTTATCTGTGATGTGTACTTCCTTACCGTAGAAAGTGCGCCAGCCACGGCAGATAGGAACCCGCCTTGTTCTTGTATGCTGGCACCCGCAATGGCAACTCTTCCGTTGCGTCTATCCATCATTTCCGGTGTGTACCAATATCGGTATGCAAACACAACTGTCAATTCATGGATTGAGTCTCGGCTTTCAAACGATACTGGTAATGCGTTCAATGTGATTGGGAAAGCGTCAACAAATGTAACCGTTTCTGTTGGCACACCGTCTCTTGAATCCAACTGGTGGACAATCATATCCGTCACATAGTCTTCTTCGTATCCCACTCTCTGGGTGAATGGGTCAATAATCAGGCTCATCCAGAAATCAAACAACTTCTTTTCAACCATTGATTCTGACATGCGGAAAGTCAGCGTAATGGTGTCATATAGACTGGAATATGGTTTCTTCCTGTTAAATCCAAGATATTGGTGGTCTGCCGTGTTCAAGTTGCGACCGGGCAATTCTGAGGTTTTACATGCAAACATAAGGCGCTTGGTGCCAGAAATGCCAGCGTCGGCAAATTGCTGGTTGGCCAGAACAGCCGAAGGCAAATAAATTTCCATTTGGAATCTATTCTGGCGGGCAAGACCTTCTTTCAAGACATGTGATTGGAATTCTCTTATTGTCATTTCATTTTCCGTTTTGAATCCGCCCACACTTGTGAACGAGAAGCTTTTTCAAATTTTTCGATTGGTAGGAAAACAACGATTTCCCACTCTTCTGGTGGTATCACCAAAAACCTAGTCCGCAAGTGGTTCGTCAGATATCTCTTAACGGTTGGCTGGACAAAGTTTGCCTTCGACACTTTTTTGAGCACAGCCCACGACAATTTAAGCCGCGTAGTGTGGTCGTACTTCTTGTTGTTTTTCAACTTAATTAGCACTTCAAACAACTGTAATCTCAATATTGGTGGCAGATAGTGAAGGTTAATGCCAAGGAATCCGTCTTTGTAGTAATCAACCACAAATATCAATGGTAGCCTGTCATAATATGGCAGCGTGTCTTTCAGTTTCGGGTCATACTCATACAACAACATGTCGCCAATCAATGGCTTATCTGTTAGGTTTTGTGTGCGGTCTGCCAACAATCTTGGGCGACGGACACTACCAAGCTTTCGCGCACTATCCAAAAACCATTTTCTGGACTTTGCGGTCTGTCTTGCTACGCCTTCTTTTGCTATCCGTTCTTTCAGGACATCCGAAATATTCTTAGCCAACGCCAAGTATCTCCCACTTATCAATAACAGTATTTATGTCAATGACGACAGGCGTCCACCCTCGATATGTCAGCAGCATGAATGACATGTTGTTGTTTTCGCAAAAATCTTTGGCAGAAAGCCATTTGGCTCGGTTCACTGCAAATGTAGACACTTCGGTGAGAAATCGTTTGGTTTTTCGTTTTTGTTGCTTTGGTGGAACTATCTGCGATTCTGGCTTGACTTCTACAAGGTATTTTTTGGTTACATTATCTTTCGTGCGCACCTTGACATAGAAATCCACAAAGTATCTATGGAACTCACCATCCATGGGGGAAACATATGGTATCACATATTCTTCACTGCCCCATTCGATTATGTTTTTCTTGGTGTCGCAATATATCATGAACTTCAATTCCCAAGAAGACCTATACACGATGTTGTTTGGGTCGCCGCGATATTTTTTTGGATTTTTTGGATAAAATTTCCCTTGGTAATATTTTGACTCTTTGGGCATTTTTTCTCCATAAATAATAGTAGTCTATACAGGTATTTATCCATGAAAATAAAGAACCGGACAGAAACACTATCCGACAAGGCACAGAGCAATCCGTTCAAGAAGACGGTGTTACAGTACCCATTGGAGAATTCTGACAGGGAAGGCAGAAACCACTTTGTTCGCTTTGATGTGAATGTGACAAAGAATACCAAGTTCTATCAAGACACCGCCAACGATAATGTTGATGGTGGTTTATCAAGAGACAATATCAAGACCTTCACCAGTGGTGGCCAAGCTCGCTCTCGGTCGAACAATGTTGGCTTCCGCTCAACAACAAAGCGAATTGACGAATCAATCATCATGTACATGCCAAACCTGCAACCAGTATCATATGGTGTCGACTGGAACCAAGGTGAGGTTGGTTTGGTGTCTGACATTGTTGCTGGGGCACTACAGGCATCTGACTTTTTGAAAAATGATAGCGCAACAGAAACATTGATTAATATGGTCAAAGCGAACGCAAGTAATGTCTCGCGCGCGGCTGCGGGCGGGGTTGCGCACTTGACTCAGGCGCTAGGATTGACACAAGCAGAAGATGTATTGCAGTCATTGACCCGTGAGGTAAGAAACCAACACGCGGAAATGCTATTCAAAGGAACCAGAAACAGACGATTCTCTTTTGATTTCAAATTCACCCCACGCTCAAAGAAAGAAACCGAAGAGGTTCTGCGAATCATCGAGCGGTTCAAGTTTCACCACTCACCAGAATTGGCCGGAAGCGACGGAACCAGTGGGGCGTTTTGGATTTATCCATCGGAATTTGAAATCCGGTTCGTCACCATTCAGGATGGTGTACAGGTCGAGAATCCATATATCAACAAGATTTCTGTTTGTGCATTGACTGATATTTCGGTCAACTATTCCGGCGCAACCGATTTCAACACATTTGATGATGGTAGTCCGGTTAACATTGACTTGCAACTAAGCTTCACCGAACTCGAATTGTTGACCAAGAAACACATTCTTCAGGGGTACTAATATGTACTTTGAGAACTTTAGCAACATTTCATATTTACTTGACGATACGGTTGGCGACCGTATTGTGCGCAATATTATGAAAAAAATTGGTATCAAGAAACAACTGAAGACATCCGCATCACTGTTTATCACATACAAAATCCAAGAAAACGAGCGACCAGAAGAGGTTGCATACAAAATGTATGGCTCAACCGAGTATCATTGGGTGGTGTTATTGATGAATGATATCAAGAACCGATACTATGACTGGCCATTGACGCAAGACGAGGTGCGGCGACTAACAGAAAAAAAATATGGTATTGGTAATGAATCTGCGACACATCATTATGTAGATTTGGGTGGTTATGTTGTTGATGCCAGCAATCCGGAAGCACAGTCAGTGTCGAACCTTGACTATGAATTTGACCAAAATGAAACACGCCGCGAAATCAAAGTCCTAGACCCAGAATATTTGTCTCTTGCTGTTTCTGAATTAGAGACCATAATGAGAAATTAATATGAGTGCTACTGAATATTCTTTTCCGGGTGATTTTGTCATAAAGAAGCTCGAACTAAAATCCTTTACCGGCCAAATAGTAGACATTCGATATATGCTTATCGAATTCAACATCTATGAAGACCTGTTTAACAACACACTATCCGGTGATATCGTTATTGAAGACTCGCTGAACCTGATTAAGTATCTACCCATTGTTGGGCAGGAAACCATCACCATCGAATACTCAACTGCTGGCAAAAACAAACTGGAAGATACGGTATCACTGACATTCGACTGCTATAAAATTTCAAAAAGAGCACGAAGCACAGAACGGTCACAGACATATGCAATTCACTTTGTTTCGCACGAATTGACAGAATCAACCAGAACGAAAGTAAGCAAGGCATACAACAAGCCATCATCGGACATTGCAAAAGACCTGTTTACGAATCACCTGAAAAGCAAAAAAACGATTTTTATTGAGCCAAGCAAATACACCGACCAAGTGGTGTTTCCAATGTGGGAACCGTTGTTTTGTATGAACTGGTTGTGTAAACGAAGTGTGTCTGCCTCTGGTATCGGAAGCGATTATGTGTTTTTCGAAAGCGTCAAAGGATTCTATTTTGTTTCTATTGAGTCATTGGTTGGTCAGCCAGATTCGGGAGAAACAAAATCGTTCATATACAAACCATCGAACACCCGCGACCAAGAAAATGTTGGTCAGCGCGACCCAATGTCTGAGTTCAGGGCAGTTGAAGAATTCACCGTTGAAGATTCTTTCGATACGATTGGTTCAACCACCAACGGCATGTATGCTTCCAAATTGATTACCCACGACATAGTTTCCAAAAAAATCGAAACCACGGAATACAATTATCTTGATGAATACGAAAACCACAACCACATTGAAAAAAACAAAATAAAAATTGGCCAAGGAATTACCGCAACTGTCAGTGGTGCCATTGATGCAAACGGCAATCGTATTAGTGACTATTCAAACAGCTACATTGAATTTTACCCAAAACATAAACAGATACATGATTCCGCACAGGCGTTAGAGCATGTTGGTCAGTGGTTTTTGCCAAGAATCTCTAGGCTCAACCAAATCGAGAGCGTGAAACTTTCGATTGTTGTTGTTGGAGACTCTTCATTGAAAGTTGGTGATGTTATTCATTTCTATGTGCCGTCCTATGAAGAACAGACAACCGACAAAAAATTTGATACTTACATAACAGGTAGGTATCTCATCACCGCAATCCGACACCAAATTACCCCGACCGCTTATAAAATGGTCATGGAAATTTCAAAAGATTGTTTGTCTGTCCCACTGCCAAAAGCCGGAGAATTTTCCGACGCACTGGCAACATCGTAACACTTAGGCACCCCCATGATTGTCACCATATATACCATCATGATTACACTGGCCACCATTAAATTTACCATTGACCTATACATGCTGTTTGAAACTTTTCACTAAGTTATTGATTTTATTGGTCTTTTTTTCTTGACTTTTTTGAAAATCCCAGTTATAGTACCCCAGTGATTGGGAAAATTTTATGAGAAAACCAAAGACTATTGAGTTGGGCGACTGTTATGAAGTCCATGCCAAATACCTGTTACGAAACCCAAATTCCGGCATTGTTCTTGTCCATGGCGTGGTAACTGGTTCTGGCGGCGATGTTTTCGGAATCGAATATTGCCACTGCTGGTTGGAATCGGAAGACGGTGAGTTCGTCGTTGACTTATCAAACAACCGGACAATAGAGCTTCCTGCCGTCGTGTATTATGCTATTGGGCATATCGACAAATCAAAAATTTTGCGGTACAGTGCTACCGATGCCGAAGCGCTAATGGTTGAACATGGTCACTATGGCCCTTGGGAACTTGAAACCCCAATCGGCGAAACCAAATATCGGATTGCAAACGGACTATGAGGATATCAACATGCCGCGTTCATATGTAGAAGTGGAAGTGGATTTGGAAAGTTTTGACGAAGAAGATATCGTGGAATATCTTCGTGACTCTGGGTATGAGGTGCTCCATCGAAGCAATACACCAACATCCTTGGAAAAAACCGTGGAACAAATCAAGCTTGGCAATGAGTCTGCCGCCCTTGATTATGTCCGCGAAGAAGCTTGGCAACAACTGGGAAAAATCATCTGAGTGAGGGTTATATCATGAGTTCAAATTTTGACAAAATCATTGCGTATGAACAGGGCGACCTTTCTGAAACAGAATGCGTCCAACTCTTTTCTTCGCTGGTATCTAGCGGTATGGCATGGAGCCTACAAGGCCACTATGGCCGAACTGCTGCCGGTTTGATTGAAGCCGGTATATTGGATTCGGAAGGAAACATTTTGGTCGAACTTGACTGAGTGCTTTCCGGATAAACAACTCGCCAACAACAAGAGGATTTATCATGGCAGAAAAATACAAACCAATCCGCGCATTTAACGGCGCAAAACAAATTGGCGCATTTGTCGTATTGAAAGACGGTCAGCATGTAGCCACGGTTCATATTTCAGTGACAAAACGGGTTCGAACTGATTTGTATATTGGTGACGCATTGGTTCACCAAGGTTCAGAGTCCGCAGAATCGGATGTTGATTCCGTATCACTGGCATTGAATGGTGCCGAAAGTAATTTCCAGAATGTTCCTGCCGGTTCGTTTGCCGCACAAGGCTTCGACCGCGCACTACAACGCGCTGGTTATGTTGTGATTCCGGCGGTGTGACGATGACTACACACCAACCAACTGCTACACAGAACAGCGACATGAACGATATTTTTTATCCGTTCATCATTTCATATCGACGCGATGTTGGTGTGTTTGAAGTGAAGCGCGGCTGTGAAGTGGTTGGATGGTGTGGTTCTTTTTCAGCAATGCATGTAAAAACAGGACTTGTGTTTCTGGCAGACGGGTCGTTTGAGGCGGTATTGCACACAAAGGAATTGTTCTCGGACAATATCTTGGCCGGATTCAGTTCACCGGATATAGTGTTCATGTCGGAAGAAAAAGGCCAGAAATGTTTTGTGTATGCCACCGATGGCGGACACGAAAAAGATTTTGAAATTGGAAAAAACATCGGGTATAATGATGGCAACGGAGTCGGCTATCCGGTTCTTCGTGGCAAATACGGTTGTGGTAGTATCGGAAGCGACGGGAAACCAAAAGTTTATTTTTGATTATTAACTGGTGAATTCATTATGAGCAATGGGCGAACACAAAACAGTTTATTCAGAGAAGACTTCCCAATTATCAAAACCAACAAGTTTTGGGGGAAGTTGTTCAAACCAAACGACGAACAACCGATTGCGCGGCGAATGATGACCGTTCAATATGCCGACCCATGTAGCAAAGACTCAACCATATTTTTGGTGGGATTTGAACGCGGTTCGCCGTTATACAATATCAACGGTGATGACATACAGTTGTTTTCACAAAGAGCCAACATTGAGTTTACGACATCCATTGATTTTGTTGGGAAACTGGAACCTGAGTTGGATTCCCTTGGTTTGCATTGGATTGGGATTTATTATCCGTCGGTTGCCGAAATCAATGTTGATGAATTTTCTCCACTGGTAAGTAGTGCTCAGTTTAATTCTCTCGCCAACGACGAGAAACGGGAATATGCAGAAAAAACATTCGGCGATAGTGGTGTCCTGTTAATGAGAACGGTTGAAAATTTACGGAAAATCCTTGTACTCGAAGCGGCACTGCTCGAACAACAACCACGGCCTTAATTTATTATTAACAGAGACGCCGACATGGCAAAACAAAAACACGAATGGGAAAAAGAACCATCTGTCGCTAAATTCATCGACAAACAAACTGGATTTCGGTGTATGATTCTTCGCAACCCAACACTGAAACATTTGTGTGGCTATGTGGCCGTCGATGCAAAGTCGCCACTGTGTGGAATAGAATACAGTGCCAACATTTTTCGTGACATTGATGTTCATGGTGGACTGACCTTTGCTGGAAAAATCACCATTGAATGTTCCAATGACAATTTGTATTGGTTTGGGTTTGACGCGGCGCATGTTGGTGACATCACCCCATTCATTTACGAACATTCATTAACAAGCAGTGATTATGTCATACAGAAAGGTTGCGAATATCGCAACATGGAATACATGGAAAAACAATGTAAGAAACTTGCAAAACAACTCAAAGAAATATTGGACAAAAGATAATGGCCAGAAAAAGAAAAAAAACCGTGCGCAAGCAGGTATTCCTGAACGATGATAAATCCATGGTCGGACAAATCGTGATGACCGGAATCGCGCGGGTGAGTGATAGAGAATGTGATATTGGCATTGATTTTCACATCCACGACTGTTCCAGAAGAATCACCCTCGACTTTTCTGCATGGATGACCAAATCCGACGATGGCACATTGTCCATAAAGAACAGGGAACGAAACCGGAAATATCATCGGAGCGCAATCGACAAAATCAACCGGATGCGCAAAATGCTGGACGAAGCCGAAAAGTTTATTCACGAAAACACCGACCCGTCGTTTTTATAAGGAGACCGACATGTTCAAGTTGAAACAAAAGACAGTGGAATTTTTGCGCGAAATGTATATCTTCGGCATGATTGGATTTGCAAACTACATCATTGCAATAATTGTTCTTCCAGACGAACCAGCCGGAACTGGCGCTGATTATTGGTTATGGTTTTTTGGGTTTGTTTTGTTTCTTATTGGGTTGGCTGTTGTTGGTGCTCACATTGTTGCAAAACACAGTGTTGACCAATGGGAACACGGCGTTGACTGGGCAATTAACCAAACTGCCGGATTGCTAGCACGAAGAGCAACGCAGGACGATAAATTGCTGGATGGATTATTGAATGCCATGGAATCTACTGGGGTTGATGTGTCCGACATCCGGTCACTAGAAAAAAAGGATACCGTCCAGTGCCCACAGTGTTTTACAGAATACCCGAAGTTTGATTTTCAGGAAAACTTCATATTGAAACATGGCATTTGTATGAAGTGTGATATTGACACAACCAACAATTTTGATTAAAATTCTATTGTGTTTTAATAATCTGGGGGGTGGACGATGAGTATATACAAGTGCGAGTGCTGTGAATTGAACCGCGATAGCGACTACGACCTGCCCGACGAAAATGGGCTGTGCGAGGAATGCGCCAGCGAGCCGCAGCTTGTGCTTCGCAATGCAGCTTGTAAGCAAGCCTTGCAGATTGAGCGCGACCGGCTGCTGGTGGAGACCATGAAGTTGGCAGAAACAAACGCGCAAGGTGTAGAGCTTGCCAGCCAAATGATGGACGAGCTGGCAGCATCCAAAGCGCGTATGGCTAAATTATTTGGAGGTGAGGCATGAGCGATTACGAAGAACGCTTTGCGATGTGTGAGGTTTACTTAGACCAAGCAAGGAATGACGGGGAAGAAATAAATAATATCGGTGATGTGCGTGTGCGTAGTTTTATACATCCAGACTCAATGAATGTGCGAGTGTGGGAAGTGCTGCAATTTTCAATGCCTGTCAAGGGCAGCGGTAAGCCATACTGGAAAACAATGGAGCCACCGCGCAATGGAAGATTTGCTTACGAGCCGTTTTGCAATGAGGCCGAAGCAATGGCTTTTGCTGAAACGCTAAAAAGGAAGTATCCATGAAGCACTACACGCCGGAAGATGTGAAAGCCCTTGCGCTGAAAAC
>MUGE01000310.1:0-2189 GCA_002900545.1 Thermoplasmata archaeon M11B2D
TATCTAGGAATACAATGTTCATTTTTATATGGTTTGTTTTTTTTACTTCAGAGATGATTCTGCGTTTCCCGGTACTGTGTTTTTTTTTGCTATGAAAATTTTTATAAAACTTTTGTAACAAAAGTTGCAAAAAAATCAACGGGCAATCATTTAAATAGAGTAAGAACATATTGATTTTTATAAGAAAATTAATTAAGGGAGGACGAATCCTTATGAAAAAAATTGGAAGGAAAAAACATATTATCACGCTGGTGATTGTATCTGTCCTTATCTGCTGTAGTTTCTCTGCATTCGCGAAGAATATTATTGATACATCCACACAGACTTTCCCATTTTCAAAACCAGTACTCGTTGAACCAAAAGGTAATATCAGTATTTTATCTGAAAATTTTTCAGCTGGTTCTATGCCTCCTTCAGGGTGGATACGTAGTGTTACAAATCCAAATGGAACGTGGAAGATAGATACAATAAGACAACATAGCGTACCGAACAGTGCTTCGGTCTATCGCGGATTAAATTGCTTTGGATTACAAGACGAATGGCTCATCAGTCCAAACTTGAATTTTAGTGAGTATTCAACCGGTAGTAACAAAATCTTTTTACGCTTCTGGTGGTACACAGACATCTACGTTGTCGAGCATTTACTGATTCATTTCAATGTAAGTATTTCCACAAACGGCGGAATAAACTGGACAAAAATATGGACAGCGAACGACCAAAGTGGATTTCCCGAATACGAATGGACTGAAAAAGGTATGCCTATTGAATTATCCGAGTATCGTAATGAAAGCAATGTGACAATAGGATTCCAGTTCTTTAGTAATACAACGGAAGGAGCAATAGCTCAATTTTTCGCCATCGATGACATCCTTGTAATTACGGATGCTCCCGTTAACTTCACTTGCGATGCTGGTGGACCATATTACTGGTGGTATTATCGACAACTCGATTACATTCCAAATGGTGTAAGATTCCACGGGGCTGTTACTGAAGGATACAATCCTTTAACATGTAAATGGTTATGGGATTTCGGAAACAATAAAACATCACAAACACCGCTTCATAGCTGGAATTTCTATGATCTCATTGGTGTCTACAACGTCACTCTTCAAGTAACGTATGGAGATCTCGTTGCTCTTGATAATACAACAGTTGAAATCTTTTTAATGCCACCACCAAATCTCACTATATCACTTAATAGAATCTCATTCCCAGGGATTCAAGCTAAAATTAACAACCCTGGAGACTATAACGCCACATATGTCAACTGGTCAATGCATGTCTTTTTAGGACCGCTAAAAATACGTGAAAGGATTGTGGCAAACGGTACTATTGAAGACATAGGATCTCGTTCTACAGCATCAATAGAAAGCAAGTATTTCTTTGGATGTAAATTCATTCGTATTGTAATTGCAGCAACGCCAGATAATATCCCTGGCATAGAGGTAAATTTTGATGCGTTAAAATTCGGTCCATTCACCGTCTCTTTAGAAAGCTTAAAATCAGAAAAAAATTAGCGTTGGTACCTATAAAAGGAGGAGTCAAACAAGGATACAAACCTCTTCACTCCACTCTCTTTTTATTTCCTTTTCTCTACATTTGAACCACGAAAAATAATCATCACCTTCTACAAATGAAAGCTCTTTATAGAAAATTTGTATTCAAATCATCAATTTCTTTAACGAAAAAACACTACCAAGAAGCCTCGCTATTTATTTGTTTTTCAAATATTTCTTCACCATCTCGATTGCGCAAAGCTTCCCACACATCGAACATGTTTTCATATCCTCAGTAGGCGACCGTTTCTCCCTATACAGCTTTGCTTTCGATGGGTCGATACAAAGCTGAAACATGCTGCTCCAGTCAAGATCCTCCCGTGCTGCACTAAACGACGCATCGACATCCCGATCGATACCTCGAGCAAGGTCCGCAGCATGCGCGGCAATCCGGGTTGCAACCACCCCATCATGGACATCCTGCTTATCAGGGAGACATAGATGCTCCGCTGGTGTGACATAGCACAGGAAATCAGCGCCACAAAAACCAGCAAACGCGCCGCCGATACCACCGACAAAATGATCATAACCAGGGGCAATGTCGGTCACCAAGGGACCAAGAACAAAATATGGTGCCTGCTTGGTCACCGTCTTCATCACCTGGATGTTGGCTTGGATATCGGACAGTGGCAT
>MUGE01000311.1:0-2188 GCA_002900545.1 Thermoplasmata archaeon M11B2D
AAAGAAAAGAAGAGGGGTTTTTAGTACCCCAAAAGCTGTCGTAGCAAGGGGAATGCGTTTGGGAATCGCTGGAGAAGTCTTTCTAACAGCTGGAAAAACGGTGATTGATAGGAGAGTGGCATGCTAATTGGCAATGGGTCTGACCATTCGCTAAGGATCCCATGTTCATCTTTTGCAACGACAGTGATATTATAGGTGCCTTTCGTTGTCCAGGTTTTCTTACCTGTAGCAGTCTCCCCGCTGTTTTGCGGTCCAATCCAGCTGCTATAGGTCCCGTCGCCCCAATTGAACATATATGAAATCTCATCTCCATCCGGATCTGTCGTCGAGGTCGTATAGGTGTATTCTGTGTTAATTCCACCGGATGTGGGACCATCGGGTATACTTGGTTTTGCTGGCGGCTGTGACTGCTCACCAATCCGTAAGGTCGGGTCGCCAAAGGCTATCCATTCCTCCACAGTTTTGTAATCGGTTGGTTCCATAGTGGTTTTTATATATCGGTTCAATGACCGTGACCATAGTTCTCCAAAGGTCTCCGCTTGGTCCAGCTTATACGAACGGTAGGTGTCCAAACCAATCTTCCCGATTAACCCTTGTATCACACCAGTTCCTATGTAACTATATCCAAGCGCAGTGCACCCAAAGGTACCGATAGCACCTCCATTCGAATTATACACAAAACCCCAATTAAAACAGTTTGAGTCAACAGCAAACTTTGCAGTCGAACACGCTTCAACCGTTACAATCGGTAATTTATTCCCATTAGATAAGGTAACAATGTCAGAGGTCCGAATCCCTCCAGCTGGCGTTGGCACCCATTGTGCAAACGTGTCATGGGGGTGGGTCGCCCAAATATTTGTATTGCCATGTCCGTTAAAATCGACAAAACCGCATCCACTGTTAATGGCGTTCTTGATACTTGCCACGCCAGTTGGTACTAAACTGGTTAGTACACCATTGGTAACCCAGAGTTTTTCTGATACAAAACCAGTCATAAGATCAATGACTTTCTGATTTGCGTATTCTCCCTCATCAACCTTGCCAGAGTCTTCAAAAGAATCTCCACCGACAACAACAAGTTTTGGGAACCAACTTTGCTGGTACCCTGGTGTGTTTTCATAGCCCATAAACTTGTTCACACTGGCTGTCACTTGACTTCCACCTGTCACAGGTAAACGAGTAAGATACACATCTGGGTAGAGATCTACGATATCAGTCTTGCCTTGCCACTGGTATTCTCCAAAAATGTTGTTTCCATTTGAGTCCCAACTACAGAAACTCCCGTTTGCATGGTAGATATCAGCATAATACAGGTCAGTGACAAAGACCTCTGGATTAGGGTCCTCACTTGAGACATAAACATGTGTCTCCCTTACAGGGACCTTCGCGCTACCACCGACTAAAAGGACACTACCGGTCAACCAGTTTTCAATTGTGTTTTTGATGAAATATTTTATTTTTTCCTGGTTATCCCTCCCGGTCACTGGGAAATACACCCCTGCGTAGATATCCTCAAGACTTACGAATTTAGATGAAATGCCTTTATTGATTTTATGGGTGATTAATGGAGCGACTTGACTGTTGTATTCAGCTGGACCAATCGCAACAAATTCATACTCTTCACGATTCGAGGTGGTCTGCGGTGATGTCATTTCATAGTCAATGACTACATCAGCTTCGTCTATCCACTGGAGTGTTTTTTCGTTTGGATAGTACTTTATCGGGTAAATCTCCACATTGACAATAACACGAATCTCCCCATTCTGTATACCACAACCAAGACGATAGTCAAACCAATTTGCTGGATAGGGGTCTACACCGTAATTTATCGGTTCTTCATTTTCTATCCTAGTTGTTGTACCAATAGCAGCATATTCGGGGGTTGGTTCTATTTGTTTGGTAGATGCCATTAATTGTATGTTTTTTGGTATAACACTGACACTATGAATGGTGGTTCCAAACGGAAACGTATATGTTTCTGTATAGATGGGAAGCATTGGTTTGCCTTGAATCATCAAGAACGAGTTAGCTTCCTTTAAAGAAACAGTGGCATAGGTATTCCCGTTTTTAAGTTGTGGTTCTGAGAAATGAAATGTCGTTTTTTCTTGTTTGTTCTCTAAAGGTTGTTGTGCTACAGCTCCAAGTCCACCTAGGACTATTGTTGCTATGATGCATAGCGAAATTATTT
>MUGE01000312.1:0-2184 GCA_002900545.1 Thermoplasmata archaeon M11B2D
CGACGGTGGATTCAATGATGCACGCAGGGAAATGATCGATATCGCAGAATTAATGGATAATCAACCTGAGAACGGGAATCAAGTACCTGTGAAAACAGCGAGACCGGTAGTGCCGGCTTCTCCGAACATGCATGAACAAGACGTCGAATATCGTTACGAAGACCTGCTGCTTGCATCCTGGAACCGGGATAACGACCCGGTCGCGTACCTGCCCTCGGCAATCAATACCTGCAGCATTGAAGACGATAAAGTCGTCTGCTTCAGCAATGACCAGACACGCACTACGACTACAGGAACCATCAGGTACAAAACCAAAGCCATCGTAAACGAGATTTCGCCAGATGGTTCCTTTGAAGTTGTTTATCGGAACCTGGTAATTGATACTGACCAGACTAATGCCCCGAAAACAGGCGGCTCAGAGGAAATGCTCGGGAGCACATCAGAAGACCCTGTAAAAATGAATTACGTGGTCAAACCCGGCTGGGGCAAGGAACACACATTAGAGTGCAAATTTGAGGACAGCGGCAAACTCTCCTGCCTGAAAAACAATACACATGCTTTTTTACTGGAGAACACTCAAACGCTTGCTGCGGGGGATTAGATTAGGTGTAAGATCTGGTCTGAACTACTACACGTAAACATACCACCGGTACTTCTCAGATCAATTCTCTTCAAATACAAATTGCACGCTCACATCAAGCTAAACAAGGAATTTCATCACTACATTGACATAGAAATATTATCACTCACTGTTTGGACAAGTTTTTTTGCCATCTTGTCTTGTGATCTCACTAATCGCTCCATCACTTTCAACTCTCTGGATGTAAGCGACATCGCTGCCTCTACCCAGATTTCACCAATATCCAGTAGTTCTTCCAAAGTAACCGGATTGACACGATTACGTATCTTCAAAAGAGACTTTCTTGTGTTTCTATTTTTCTCATGTTTTTTTATGAATTTTAGAACCTCATCGACACCTCCTCCGTTTTCTGCAAGTATATCCACAACACCAATTTCATAGAGTTCTTCTGCAGTATATATTCGTCCACTTAAAATCATCTTCTCAATCTGAATCGGACTAATTCGCCTTGACAGGAAGCTATATGCACCCATTCCAGGAAACATATTAAACAACACTTCAGGAAAACCCAGTTGAACCCCCTTTTCTGCGACAAGATAATCACATGCGAGCGCACCTTCAAATCCAGCACCTAATGCATTACCTCGTATCAATGCAATTGTTGTTAATGGAACATCCATATTAGTATATGTTCCAAAAAGTACATCGATACTCAACCTCATATAGTCTCGCAACCTATCCCTGTCGCGATCCTTGATAGAGTCGACAAAAAGTTCTAAGTCACCACCCAAACTAAAAACACCTGGCCTGTACGACCCTAAAACCAGGTACTGAATTGCAGGTGAAATTCCTGACCGGATATCGCAGCTATTTCTGCTCCGAACCACATGCAAAAACTTAAGCAAATCTTGTAATAATTGCGGAGTAAAACAGGGCCTGGGGCTGGGATTTGCATAACACCACATAACCCCAAGTTCTTCATTGAAATCTGTAACGAGTTGATCGTAAAACTGGGTAAGCGAGTTGCTGGAAGCTTTTTGCACTTGTTATATCCTCCATCAAGAAATCACACGATTTAGACCGCCTCCAAAAAAAACTATATTTTTTGTAGGCTTTTTGAGATTTATACCTACACACCCCCTAAAATTCAATATGTTATATGCGTCAAATTATTAACACCCAATATCTTGTATTAACCAGGCAATTCAAACTCAGGATTTGTGTTTGGTTCTTTGTGCCTTTCACCAACAAACATTACAAGACTTGAGCATTGCACAGCCCAAGCTTCTTACGTTGCACCCGACAATCGCCAAGGCCTAATTTAGATAAAGTAAAATGCCTGCAGTGGAGAAATAATCAATACCGCAGCTGTACAGCTCAATTTAAAATCTCCACCTACTGATGAACTAGGCATGATTGCTGCGTACTTCCACCTTTAACAAGACCAGCGCACCAGTGATAAAGAGAATCATCAAAGAGAGGATACCGGTGCGCGGACTGGATGATAGCGCTCCGACCCAACCCATCATGACCGGCCCGATGACCGCGGCAAACTTGCCCAGCATATTGTAGAAACCGAAGAATTCTGCAGTGCGGTCACCCGG
>MUGE01000313.1:0-2171 GCA_002900545.1 Thermoplasmata archaeon M11B2D
ATGACTACCTCAGCATGCTGGACTGGAAGGTGAGCGAGAACAGCAACATGGCCTATTCGCTGCAAGGCTTAAACGTCTACGCCACGGAAAGCATCATCTCTCATTACTGGCTTAATAAGATTTATCCACCGGAAATCGGGGAAGCGCATACAAAAGGAGAGTACCATATTCACGATTTAGGTACTTTAGGAGCATATACGTATTTTGGTAAAGAATCCATCATTGTCAAAAACAGAGATACCCTTCTTCTCACCTCATTTCAAAAACTATACGAAACTCTTGAAGACGAAGAAATACTGCTCTCAAAAACCGATGATGCCTATGCAAAATATCCAATTGGACTGGAGGTCCTTGATGTCAATGGATGGACTCCTATCCAAAGAGTTGTAAAAAAAGCGAAACGAAAATCTATGAGATTTCTAAAAAATGAAAGTGGTCGATCAGTAATTGTCACCGAGGACCATCCAATGGTAATGGGCACTGAACTATTCAAAAAAGCAAGAGAAGTTAGAAAAGACGATGATAAGCTATTCACGGCCGATCTTAAAAACTTACTTAAAAACGAACAGCTTTTCTTCAAAGAGCACCTCTTCATTGCACAAGAATTGTATGACAAAGGACTACGTGATTTCTGGATTGAAGGAATGCCGTTAGAAGAATATGAAACCTATTCCCACGATATGAAGATTAACGGCATCGTTTCGACATCGAATAACGCAGATGCATTACCAAACAAGATACCCTTAACAAAAAACCTAGGGTATTTTATTGGGTTCTATCTTGCAGAAGGATGGATGGAGCCTCATCGAATATGCATAAAACAAAAAGATTCAAATGAAAACCAGGAAATCATCCATCGGATAACACAAGCAGCAAATGAGTTAGGCTGCAGAGTGTATACAAAAAAGGACGAGGGATACATAACCGCACGAATCGCTAATTCCACTTTAGTCGAATATCTATTTAAATTTATTTTTAATGCTGAAGGGATTAGTAAAGAAAAATGTTTACCTTTTGAAATCCTAACATATAACATCCAGTTCATAGAAGGCCTTATTGCAGGAATTCTTGATGGTGACGGATCACTTACCACATCAAAAACAACCCTTTCCATACGAACATCATCAAGAACAATGTTAGAACAACTCGCAATTGTTTTAAACATGTTGGGATTCACAGCCAGAGATAGAAATCTTGAAGGTGTAGGTACAACACGGATATACCAAGGAAAACAAATCATTCAGCAATACCCACTTTTCGGTGTAGGTTTCAGGACAACGTGTAATTCTCTTCCATCCCAATTATATGCATCGGCGCAAACCTCCACGAAAGCCTGGAGAGCTGAGGGATTTGGATGGCATAAGGTATTAAACAACGAACCAACAGAAATCCTTGACGACTACATTTACGACATCACAACATCATCGCATACCCTCATCGTGAATGGTATGTGGAACCACAACTGTGTCGGTTGGGACCTTAAGGATCTCCTCCTGCTGGGATTTAAGGGAGTGGCTGGGAAGATAGAAAGCAAACCTGCGAAACATTTCAGCACCGCGCTGATGCAAATCGTCAACTATCTCTACACCCTTCAAGGCGAGGCGGCAGGTGCACAGGCGCTATCCAATTTCGATTCCTTGCTTGCCCCCTTCATCGCCAAAGACAATCTCACCTACGAAAACGTAAAACAGGAGATGCAGAAGTTCCTCTTCAACATGAATGTCCCGACCCGTGTCGGCTTCCAAAGTCCGTTCACCAATATCACGATGGATCTCACTGTCCCTAGTTATATGGTTGAGGAGCCAGCGATCATCGGCGGAGCGCTGATGGACAATAACTACAGCGAGTACACTGAAGAGATGGACATGGTCAACCATGCGTTCGCGGAAATCATGCATGACGGGGACGCAAAAGGCAGACCCTTCACCTTCCCCATACCGACGTACAATATCACGAAGGATTTCAACTGGAACAACGATGGGCTTGCGCCGCTCTGGGATATGACCGCGAAATATGGGATTCCCTATTTCTCGAACTTCATCAATAGCGACATGAAACCAGAAGATGTAAGATCGATGTGTTGCAGATTACGGTTATCAAATCGAGAATTACAAAAGAGAGGTGGTGGATTATTTGGTGCAAATCCAAAAACTGGATCTATCGGCGTGGTC
>MUGE01000314.1:0-2163 GCA_002900545.1 Thermoplasmata archaeon M11B2D
AAACCTTCGATTCCATATTTGTCTGAAATGTAGTAATCGCCAACATATTCTGGCAAGCCTACATTCTGTGCATAATAACTAAAGATTGGGTCAATCCAACGGAAACCATTTGCTGGATTGCGAAAATTTGTCCATACAAATTTCTGCCACTTTGACAGTGGACTCTTGCCTTGTTCCGCTAGGCTTCTCCACCAACGAGAATCGCCCTGCATACCATTGTCGTAATTGTTATACAGGGTCATCCATTTTTGTGGAAAAATTTCCAGCTTCCAACCTTCTGGATGGGTTGCTTCTTCTTCTGGGTTATCGACGATTTCTGTTTTGTCAAGCGCAATCAGGACGCCGGTAAGAAACACGCCAACAATCCAAGCGATTGCTTCCAAAGGAAAAATTGACAATTTGTATACGATAGCCCAAAGAGCATACAACGCTGGTTTGATTTTGTTTGACATGAATAACTCCAACATTCGTCCATACCAGTATTTATATCCAATGGGTATTTTGGAAAAATCAACACCATCCTGGCAACCAACTCATTGTTTTTGTTAGCCGTAGAATAATATTACACTCATCAAGCGACACTCCGGTGTATCCGAGCATGAAATTGTCGGTAAAATCTCCACCACCACTGCCAATTCGATGCTTAACCATAAATTTTTCGTTGATATCCGACGCAGCATTTGATTTGGTTATTATCTCGGTAATGGCTGTCATAAACTCGACTTCATGCAAGAAAAAATTTTTCCTGTTGTGGTGTGGTTTTAATTGTGGTCTCAAGTCAGCACAATCAAAACCAAAAACACAACTATTACCAATATCATCGACATATTTGTCTTCTGGGCATATTATCCCAAACATTCCGGCTTCTCGGATTATCCTGTCGCATGGCACACGATTGTTGTCTTTTGAGTACAACCGACCAAACAAAATATTGAATTTACTGTTCTCATTGTGTACTCGTTGTACATCAACACCAACCCCATTCGCAAAATAAAAATCCCACGAATGTACATCGGCGTTACTCACCCCAATATTGTGGGTTTGTTCATAAACAACAACATCACTGTCTTTGTTAAGAGAAGACCTAACAAATCGTTTTGTTGCTTGTATTCTGGACACATCGGTGACACTAGAAAATTTCACTGGTTTGAGTTTATTGTCTGGGTGTGGAAAATTTGAAATGACATGGTTGTACAATGCAGTAAAACGAACATTGTTGTTAATAGACGCATTCCGAGCCGAGTCTAAATCAAATGGCGGGCGTTTGCTCATGTTGTCAATGTCCATGTTCTGGCAAATACTTTTCTGAGAATCGAATAGCACTCGTCGAATGATATATCATAGAAATAAAACCGCATTTTATATGTGGTTTCCGCCACACCAACAGTGTTTCCGAAAATTCGAAATTTGTCGTTTATAAAATCTGTCGGAAGCTCGCCCAACACATCCAATAAAAAACCGAGGTATTCTGTCTCACGAATAGCAAATTTAATTCTGTCGTTGTGCAGGTCAATACCATCCCCATATCTCAATTCGTCATCCCATGAAATAGTATCATTTGCTGGGGAAAAAAATGGTACGGTTATAGTAGAAACATTCGCCAACATTTCTTGGCATGACACATCCACATCAGTCGAAAAGACCCGACCAAAAATCAGCAAGAACCGAGGCTCTTTGGATGTTGTGTTTTCTGGTGGTATATGGCGACGAACATCAACGGCGATACCATTTGTGAAAAAGAATTCCCACGAATTAATTTTTTCGTTTGGTGTTTTTTCGTCTTCGGAAACATACGCGTTTCCAATGTCGGGAATCTTTGCAAATCTGCGGGTTGCTTTAATTTTTGCGGTATGTGCATCCAGATATGTGACCATCGGTTTGAATTCTGCCCGTGGATAGATAGCAACGAACCCATCGTTAATGACTTCCAGTCGAGTTGTAACCGGCTGGTCATTTTCTGTTATGAAATCACCAAATTTCAATAATGACATGTTAATCCATAATCCTGTGTGTTATCACCACTGGGCGTTTTTGATTCCTAGAATCGCGATATGCTCGCCACAGTGAGAATTTGTCTATAGGTGCAAAGTATAACAGGGTTGAATTGAAAATGACATCACTACTTTTCTTCAATGCAATCCCAATCATTTGCTCAAGCTCAAA
>MUGE01000315.1:0-2155 GCA_002900545.1 Thermoplasmata archaeon M11B2D
ATTCTTGTTCTTCATTCCGTATTAATATTCTGTATTAATAGATTGTCGAATTTTAAAAATAGACATATGTACAAAATTGTTTTAATCTACTATCTCAGCGATTTATGAGGCGGAGATTTACGGGTATTTATGATTTTATCAATAAAAAATCATCGGTAACCTGAAAAATCCTCTATCAGCTAGATTATTAAAAAGATTATCTTATCATTAGGTTTAAATTATCTATTTTTTTCAATATTATCAAAAAAATATGCCATAGGAAGGTTTAACTAAGAGAAATGAATTATATAAAGGCATACAATTCTAAAAATTAATTGAAAGGGGAATAGAAAATGAAGAACAAACTACATATAATAATAATAGGCCTAATTATCTGTGCGTTAAGCGCTCCAACAGCATTATATGCCCATGGGAATATCGTCTCTATCCCAAGAAATGCTGAGATACTCAATGAACGATTTATCAGTATACCAAATTCGCTGATATTATTGAGACTCTGGGACGAAAGACAACAAACCGGTGAGATACTACCTTTCTATTCAATTAGTGTAGATGGCGGGGTTTCTTTTGTAAGAACCGTACAACCATCATACGAACTTGGACTCCGATATGCACATTTTGATCCTTTGGGCGGAGAACCCTCCATTGATCCTTTATTAACAGCAAATGAAAATACCCATTTATTCATCGTTCAGTTTGTTACACAACCACTCCAAGAGTTTAGAGACGCGATAACAGCATACGGCGGCGTAGTACGCCATTATATCGCACAATATGCTTTTCTTGTCGAAATGAACGAAGAAGTCGCCTCATTGGTTGAATCACTACCCTACGTACGATGGGTTGGAGCGTATCATCCTGCATATCGACTCGAAGAATTCATGGTAGATAATCTCGGAAACGCGTATCAGATGTACCCTCTGCAGCGATATAACATCCAGGTGCTCTCTGCTGAACAAAAACAAACCGTTGTGCAACGTGTCAAAGAAATCGGTGCAATAGTAGATACTGCAGATGCAGGAAAGGTACTTGTAGAAGCAACGCTCACACCAGAACAGCTCTATGAAGTGGCACAATGGGATGAAATCAACTTTATCGATCGATGGGGTCCTTACGAACAAGATATGAATAATGCTCGTGAAATCGGGGGTGCAAACTATATAGAAACAGTCGCTGGATATAATGGGTCAGGCGTCCGAGGAGAGGTTTTCGATGCAGGGTTTAATCTTCTTCATGTTGATTTTCAACACCATCCGTTGATCCTACATGGTACGGTAGGTACTAATTCCCATGGTGCATCAACCTCTGGCATCTGCTTTGGTGATGGAACGGCAAATCCGCTGGCGAGAGGACTTCTTCCGTACGGGCAGGGGATTGTCGGTGATTATAATTATATAGGGTTGGAAGGACCAAGTCGATACACTCATACGGCAGAGCAAGTACAAGATCCATATTTCTGTGTATTTGAGACAGCGAGTGTCGGAAGTACACGAACGACACTATATACCACTGTTTCCGCTGATACCGATGATGCTTTATTCGATTTTGACATTATCCACTGTCAATCACAAAGCAACGCTGGGACCCAAGACTCACGACCTCAGGCTTGGGCGAAAAACATAGTCTCCGGTGGCGCGGTGTACCATTATGATACGCTTACCAAAACTGATGACGCCTGGAACTATGGAGCAAGCATTGGCCCAGCTTCTGATGGAAGGATTAAACCTGATTTCTGTAGTTTTTACGACTATATACTTACAACAACTTCAGGAAGTCCGACCGCGTATACCACCACGTTTGGTGGAACAAGTGGCGCAACACCAATAATCGCAGGCTATTTCGGTCTTTTCTTCCAAATGTGGTCTGACGGTATTTTTGGAAACGACGTAGACCCCTCTGGAACGGTTTTTGACAATCGGCCACACATGACAACTGCGAAAGCGATGATGATCAACACCGCGGATCAATATCCATTTAACGGAACCACACATGATAAAACACGAATGCACCAAGGATGGGGTATGCCATCGGTTAAAAACCTCTATGACTTACGAGACAACTTCTACATCATTGATGAATCAGATACCCTTTTACCCTTTGAAGTAGCAACACATACAGTTGCCGTGGAAGCTGGTTCCCCCTTCTTAAAGGTCAC
>MUGE01000316.1:0-2153 GCA_002900545.1 Thermoplasmata archaeon M11B2D
CCATTTGAAAGTTATACGGAATATGTGTTTGAACCATCTCAAAGTTTCTCAAAAGGACTGGAATTGCTCATATCAAAAACAGACACCATACAACCAAAGGAGACCAAACAGAAAAAGGCCAGAGAAAGACTTCAGCGACAACTAACACAACAACAGGAGTTAATCGAACAATTCAAAAAAAGCATCACTCAAAAGAAGCTTGAGGCAGACCTCATATATATGAACTATCAAGCATGCGAAAAAATCCTACAAGACATCGGGGACGTGCTCAAACAAAAAGAAAAAAATGACGCCATTAACAAAATACGACTGAACCCCATGGTAAAACAGTTTGACCCCACTGCCAACGAACTGGTTGTCGTACTTAGCGATGGAACGAAAACACCCCTTGATGTCGCACTGGATTTCCGAAAAAGCGTCTCTGAAAACGCAGATAGAAAATACGAGGAAAGCAAAAAAATACAGGAGAAGTTAAAAGGTGCAGAACAAGCGGTTGCAAAGACGAAACAAGACCTGCAAACAATCGAAAAAATCGATGTCGTGGAGAAGAAAAACGAAGTACATCATGAGAGACAATGGTGGTTCGAGCGGTTCCGTTGGTTCCTATCGACAGAAGGAAACATTGTCGTTGCAGGGAGAGACGCCTCAAGCAACGACACCGTGGTGAAAAAATACCTCTCTGATGGCGATCGATACGCCCATGCAGACATCCATGGCGCCCCTAGCTGCGTCATTAAAAGCAAAGGTGTAAATGACGAAAAACTGCCCATTTCCGAGAAAACACTCCAGGAAGCATGCCTGTTTGCTGCATCCTATTCGCGTGCATGGAACCAGTTTGCTACAGCCTCTGCCTATTGGGTGCTACCTGAACAGGTCAGCAAGACGCCAGAGAGCGGCGAGTTTGTACCAAAGGGTGCGTTTATCATCAGAGGGAAACGTAATTATCATCGCAGTAAGCTTGAGATTGCTGTTGGTCTGATCACCCTTGGGAATCAAGAAAAGCTCATGGGCGGTCCGATTAGTGCAGTAGAAAAACGAGCAGTAAAAGGCTATGCCATCCTTGCCCCAGGTGCGACAAAGAAAAGTACCATTGCACAGAAACTCGCAAAAGCATTCCAGGTTTCCACAGACACAGTTGAAAAAGTACTTCCACCAGGGGATTGCACGCTCCTAAAAACGATTGGATTTGATATAATATAGGTGACGAGCTGTGAAAGTTATCTTCAAAGATCCAAAGAGCGGTGAAATCAAACTAATCCCTGAGAACCTCGATGACATCTGGCATCTGTATAACATCATCGAGGAAGGCGACATGGTTCGTGCAGTGACGTTTCGAACCGCAGAAGGCGAAAAAGCAGATAAGCTTCGAGCAAAGAAATCAGAGAAGAAAAAGATGAAACTGGGAATCCTGGTTGAAAAAGTCGCCTTTCATGAGTTCTCCAATAGGCTCCGCATACAAGGGATCATTAAGGAGGGACCACAAGACCTTGGCTCGTATCACACGTTCAATGTCGATGCAGAGGAGATGCAGCCGCTCTCAATTATAAAAGAGTATTGGAAAGCACATCAACTCCAAAGAATTGATGAGGCAGTGCAGCAACGGACCCAACCGATGCTGGTGTTTGTATGCCTTGATGACGATGCTGCAACCGTCGCCCTCCTTTATCAGAGTGGTGTGCAACTTATTGCTGAGATTGACGCACATCGGTCTGGTAAGATGTACGAGAGCAAAGAGACAACCAAGGAGTATTATGGTGACATTTTTTCTGTGATAAAAACAGTTAAAAAAGTCGATTCCCCGCTCGTCATCATCGGTCCAGGGTTTGCACGCGAACATCTGATGAAGGAAGGAAAGGAAAAAGAACCATTGCTTTTCAAGGATGTTATCACCCATGCGACCGCAAACGCAGGAATGAATGGGGTCCATGAGGCGCTCAAGATAGGGATCGTTGAACAAATCACAAAGGAAAACCGTGTTTCAAAAGAAACCCAGGCAGTTGAGAAAGTATTTGAGGAAATCAAAAAAGACGGTTTGGTAACCTACGGGGAAAACGAAGTAGAAGACGCGCTGTCACGTGGTGCAGCAGAAAAACTGTTACTTTCAGACAAGGTGGTTCGTAGCAAAAACGGGGAACACTTGCTTGACCTTGCAC
>MUGE01000317.1:0-2152 GCA_002900545.1 Thermoplasmata archaeon M11B2D
GTTGGAGAAACCACGAGATGAAACCTGACCACAAAGCAAGATCCGTGTTAAAACAAATGAAGGTAAACGGTACATACGCTGGAAACTATTACAACGTTCATTCCTGCGTGGCAGATTTCCTAAAGGATAATAAAGACGAATTCACCACCAAACACGGCGTCACATCGGCATTTCTTACCATTACAAAATATCTAAACAATTTTTGCATGGATAAAAATGACGTGATACACGCCAATGATTGCCCGAGAATGAATGATGAAGAAAAATGTCCAGTTGTTATAAATCCGGTCAGTCCTACTCTTGTGGAGATCGAATGGATAGAAGATGAAGTAGCCAATGAGCTGAATTCCGACCCAGATGATGGAGGTAATGCACACGGTGACGAAGGCTAAGAATATTATCATGTCATCAACCAGCGTTGATCCAATACTCGCCAAATCCTTGGCTGTCTTTCTCTTAGGCGCTAGAAACGATATTAGAGTACTTGGAAAACCAACGAACTTTTACATGTTGGTAGTAGGTCCGAGTTCCATAACGCATAAATCCACGGCAATAGAAAAAGCACTTGAAGGAATAGAGAACACGGTTAATATACATGCAATGGGAACTGTTGAAGGGCTTGCAGAGGCGTTGGATAGGATGAACGCCAAGCCCGATAATGACTGGTATGTTCAACCAGATAACTTTCTTATATTGTTGCATGATGAATTTGGATATTTCCTGAAAGCGTCTAAATCTGGATACGTGGGATGGAAAAACATGGTTGACGTGCTTAATAGTCTTTACGCCTGCAAAACGTATAGATTTCCCAGGAAAAAAGGGAAAGGTGTTACCGTGAATGGTACCAGGGTGAGCATGCTGGCATCAATAACACCAGATGCCTTTGAGGAACACGTCTCGAGGGAAATATTGGAAGGTGGATTGATGAAAAGGATGCTTGTCATCGTTCCAAACAAGGCACCTTACGTGTGTCCTTGGGATACAGTTGATAAGGAAATGCCGGTCGTGTTTGATGGCATGGAAAAATCAATAAAGGGTCGGTCTCCTGATGTGGAGATCTCTGCTGAGGTAAAGGAGAGGCATGCTGAATTCATGGCAGTAATTTCAGATGGAGATGAATCAAGATATGGGACATGGCAGCGTGGTGAAATGAATATTTTCAAGATAGCTGCCATTTTAGCCGTGCTTGAAAGAGAAGATCTTACCATAATAATGGAAGATTATGAAAGTGCCATGGATATAGTAGGGCATTCCATTGGCATGCAATCGGTATTATTGACAGGGAAGTGAAAACATGAAATTGATAACGGCAGACGTGTTAACCGCGTACGTGCTGGTGTTGATGGGATGGACATTCGGGGTGATCGGGTTATTAACGATCATCCTGATAGATGTTGGATTGTTGCCCGTTGAAAGATACATGGGAATATTTGTCATACAGGCAACGCTTCTAACATTCATCACCGTATGGTTAACTATCATATTGTACAGGGAACACGTTACACGGGAGGAAGATTGAAATGGTACATCCATTAATTGACGCACTTGTTAATGCACATAACAAGGTAGAAACGATGAAGGCAGAGGATGAAAATCCCGAGCCAAATGTCGAGAACGTGGTTGAGGAATTAACTCCCACGAAAAAGGCAGTTATAGAGATGTTGGTCGAAAACACCGGGGTCCACATGTTGGATTCTGGAGGTGCTTATGGAAGAGCATGGCAACGAAACCGCACGGTGACAAATTGGGATGAAATTCCAGACATTTCCATTGATATTGATGACGAGGAAAGATGCCAGTTCTCCGTTATCAGGTCTACATATCACTTCCTTGTTAATAACCTCTTGTACGATGAGGAATGTGAGAGACTGGAAAAATGGTTCAAAGCATGGGCAAGGGACGGAAAAATGAACAAGGAGACATGGATACACTGCATGGAAAAATTCCCTGAGGAACTGGGCGCAGGCGATATTAAAAGCTATAACACGTACGATGGAGAAAACGTTCTTAACCAGGTTTTACAATTCGTATGTTTTTCTTGGGATGATAATGAATGGGTTCTCCTGCAGGTACATGGAGGGTGTGATGTTAGAGGAGGTTATAGCATTCCAAAGGTTTTCAAGGAGCTTGATGGTTTTTTTAATATTGGTAA
>MUGE01000318.1:0-2151 GCA_002900545.1 Thermoplasmata archaeon M11B2D
GAACCTGTCACATTATCGGATACAGAAAAAAATGTGTTTTGTATGTTGATAAGTTATCCGGAACGGTCCGATAGTGATATTGGAAGAGAAATTGGCGTATCACGTCATACTGTTTCTCGTTTAAGGCGAGGTTTTGAAAGGCGAAATTTATTCGGAAAACTTTATCTTCCAGATCTCAAAAAACTTGGTTTTGAGATATTAACTTTTTATCATATACGTTTTGATCCTAGGAATCCCCCTAATATAGAGAATGATGAAACAGAATTTCTCATGAGTGATTCTACAGTTTTTTTTGCATGTAGAATGTTTGAAGCGGTCATGATAAGCGTATATCATGATTATGATGATTATAAAGCTGATTTGATGAAGATAATGCAAATTTTAAAGGAAAATCGATGGATTGCAAGAGATCCTATCATATATACATATGGGTTCAATACACTAGTTCATATTAAGGATTTTAAATTTGCTCCAATAACGCATAAAATTGTCGGTTGCGATTTTTGGATTAAAAAGCTCTTAAATATTTGAAGTTGTATGCCACTGCCATGAAACTTTTTGAGTACCAGGGGAAGCAGCTGTTTGAAAAATGTGATATCGCCGTTCCAAAAGGAAAAATTTTCGAAAGAGAAAATAAAAGATTCAATATAAATTTTCCAGTGGTTCTGAAAGCACAGGTTCCTATTGGTGGTCGAGGGAAAGCAGGGGGGATTCAATCAGCTGGCAATGAGAAAGAAGCACAAGAAAAAATTGCGTCCATCCTTTCTATGACCATTAGTGGCTATCATGTTGAGAAAGTTCTTGCTGAGGAAAAAATAGCTATCGAGAAAGAGTTGTATCTTAGCATCGTGCTTGACCGAAGTCATCGAATGCCGTTACTTATGGCAAGCCGTGAAGGCGGCATAGATATAGAAAGTGTTCCTGATGATCAAATCATCAAAGTATGGGTTAATCCGTTGATCGGGATCCAGTCGTTCCATATCCGTCAAATTCTGACTGGCTTGCAACTTAGTAGGGACGTCGAAAAAGAAGTAAGCCGAATTATTTCACGCGTGTATCAACTGTTCCGGGCATACGATTGTGAACTTGTAGAAGTTAATCCTTTGGTTCAAACAAAAGACAACAAAATAATCGCGCTTGATGCCAAAGTCATTATCAATGATGATGCATTGTACCGTCATCCTGATATTGTCCCAGAACATGTTGAGCTTACTGCGTTAGAAAAAGATGCAAAAGAAAAAGGAATTTCGTTTATTCAACTTGAGGGAAATATCGGGGTGATTGCGAATGGGGCAGGACTCACTATGGCGACACTGGATGCGTTAACACATTATCAAGGACGCGGCGGTGTATTTTTAGACCTCGGTGGTACCGATGATCCTGGAAAGGTCCAACAGGCATTTGAATTAATGAAGAAAGCAAAACCCAAGGTGATTTTTTTGAATTTATTTGGTGGGATTACCAAGTGTGATACCGTGGCAAAGGGAGTTAAGGCGGTTATTACCAAGGAAGGAATCCATTGTCCGGTGATTACACGGATTAAAGGGATGAACGAAGATGCCGCCAAGGAGATTTTAAAAGACGCTGGCTTGATCACTGCAACAAGTTTACAAGATGCAGCCAAAATTACAAGTACAATGGCAGGTGAATAGAGACATGTCGATTTTTGTTGATAAAAAAAATACTGTTGTTGTGCAGGGAGCAACCGGTCATCAGGGTGTGTTTCATATTGGTGAAATGTTACGATTTGGCACGAAGGTTGTTGCAGGTGTTACTCCAGGGAAAGCAGGGGAAGATGTTCAGGGTGTCCCAGTCTTTAACACAGTTAGAGATGCTGTTGATGAGACCAAGGCAAACACATCGCTTGTATTGGTTCCTGCTCGATTTGCAAAGGACGCGGTCTTTGAAGCATTGGATGCAGGAATACAAACAGTCGTGGTGATTACAGAAAATATTCCGTTTCACGATGCCATGGACTTTGTGCATTATGCAAAATATAAGCAAGCGGTACTGATTGGTCCCAACTGCCCGGGTATTGCAAGTCCAGGGAAAACCAAAATAGGTATTTTACCTGGAGGTATTTTTTTAAAAGGGAATACCGGCGTTGCGAGCCGTTCAGGGACACTTACGTATGAGATTGTAAACTCATTA
>MUGE01000024.1:0-9678 GCA_002900545.1 Thermoplasmata archaeon M11B2D
ATTGGTTTTGATTAGGGTGAACAAATTTTTAGGTTGACCGAAATATTTATATTCCGACGCATACTATATCATAATATAGTGAGGATCATGCCCCAAGAACACATCGAAGAATACCTCGAAGCGATATATGACATCGCTGGAAAAGAAGGAACCGCGAAAACAACAGAGATAGCAGAACGACTAAAAAATGCTCCAGCAAGCGTCACCGAAGTATTTCAGCGATTACAAAAGAAAGGCTTCGTGCGATATGAATCACACAAAGGAGTCTCCCTTACCACAAAAGGCTACAAAAACGCACTAAAAATGAAACGAAAACACCGGCTCCTTGAAGTATTCTTAGATAAAATGCTGCATCTTCCTAAGGAAAACATCCATGAACAAGCATGCAAAATGGAACACACCCTGACCGATGAGACAGAAACAGCTCTCTGTAAAACGCTTAAAGGACCGACCCAGTGCCCCCATGGTTCACCTATACCCCCCTGCAACTTTGATGTGAAAAACTGCCAAGAATGCATTACAGAGCAAACCAAATCACTTGAAAAACGACAAAAAGAAATTCTTGCCCTCACCTCGCTAAAACACGGCGAAACAGCACAAATCGCTTTTGTCCGTGGCGGTGGAGGGGTGATGCAACGCTTATGCGACCTTGGTTTAACAAACGGAACAGAAATATCGCTCCTAAGGGCTGCACCTCTGCATGGTCCCGTAGAAATCTGTGTACGGGGATGCAAGCTAGTCATCGGTAGAGGCATCGCCGAGAAAATCTTTGTGCAGAAAACGTGATCACCTATGGACGTTGACCTTGTAATCGCCCTTGCAGGAAATGCGAATGTTGGAAAAAGCTCCATTTTCAACCAGCTCACCGGCATGGGACAGGTTATAGGAAACTGGCCAGGTAAAACCGTCGAAAAAGCAGAAGGAATGCTTCTCCATCACGGGAAACATATCAAGGTCATTGACCTCCCAGGAATCTATTCCCTCTCGACCTATTCTCAAGAGGAGATCGTCTCACGAGAGTTCATTGCCCTAGAACATCCAGATGTAGTCGTTAACGTCGTCGATGCAACCGCACTAGAGCGAAATTTGTTTTTTACTCTTCAGCTGCTTGAAATGGGCACGCCGCTTGTTATTGCGTTAAACCTTGTTGACGTCGCAAGGAAAAAAGGTATTTCCATCAATGAAAAAAAACTTGAGAACATCCTTCACGCCTCGGTCGTTCCCATAGTTGCACCAAAGGGCATTGGTGTCCATGAAATCGTTGATAAAGCCCTTGAACAGGCAAATGAAAAACCATTACAAAAAAACCATGCTATTTCTTATGGTCCGGAAATTGAGACACGCATAGAAAAACTAGAGCGGCTACTCAGTGGAGTTTCCATAGGCTATCCCCTCCGCTGGACCGCTATAAAACTATTGGAACAGGACCCTGAGATTGTATCAAAGGTGTCTGAAAAACATCCTGATGCGATTGTTGCTGCGAAAATACTTGCCTCAGAAATATCTCATATTCATAAGGAGCCGTGTACGACAGTAATCGCCTCAGAGCGTTATGCGGTTGCTGCACGGATTGTAAAAGAAGTACGATCATTCAAGGAAACAGAGAAACCCTCCTTAGGAGAACGGTTAGACGCACTTAGCATGCATGGAGTTTATGGTTATGCTCTGATGTTTATTCTCATGCTGTCTATTCTTGTATTTCTGTCGTATTTTGGCGGATGGCTTTCTCAAACAATACAAGAACTCTTTGAAAGTATCAACCCTGAAATGACTGGATTCTGGGGCGAATTACTCTGGAACGGCGGAGTGGTCGGATTCTATGCGACCCTTTCAATTGCGTTAGGGTTTATCTTACCATTCTACCTGATCCTTGGGTTCCTTGAAGATTCGGGATATTTGCCAAAAATAGCGTATCTCATGGATCGTCCCTGTCATACCATTGGTCTTCATGGGAAAGCATGCATGCCTCTGCTCCTTGCCTTTGGCTGCAACGTACCCGCCTGCGTTGGATGCCGCATCATGGAAACCAAACGGGACCGGTTCATCGCTATCTTTCTTTCAACACTTATCCCCTGTTCAGCTCGAACCGTTGTGATTCTTGGGTTGGTGGGTGTATATCTCGGATTCCAATGGGCGCTCCTGCTGTATGTTTTTGATTTTGCATTGATATTCCTCATAGGAAGAGCCCTGAACCGGTTTCTCCCAGGGATGTCTGTGGGCATTATCATGGAAATGCCACCCTATCGTCTGCCATCGGCTCTAGTGGTGATAAAACAGGCATGGAACCGATTTAAACCATTTCTCCTGACAGCCCTTCCCCTTATCGTTCTAGGTAGTATCATTATCGAAGCGATGCGGCTGACTGGTGTGCTTGCACTGGTTTCAGATGCGTTAAGCCCTGTGACGGTCGCCTGGCTTGGACTTCCTGCGTTTACCGGTTTTCTGTTCATCTTTGGCATCTTACGAAAAGAAGCAGCTCTGGTACTCTTGATATCTGCTGCGGGAACAACAGATATACCTTCGGTGATGTCTCCAGTGCAGATGATTGTCTTTGCCCTGGTTATCATGATCTATGTGCCATGTATCGCAACCATCGCTGCGCTGATACGAGAAACAGGATGGAAACGGGCAGGTCTTATCACATTTGTAGAGATAGGCCTCGCTATTTTTATTGGTGGACTTGCATTCCGTATACTAACTGTATTCATGTAGAAAACCACAAACAGGAGAAGGATATGATCCAGAACATCATTGAAAAATCCTTAGCAGGCGATACATTGACAGAAAAAGAAATCAAGGAACTTTTTAACGTCCCGTTGTTTTCAAAGGAATCCCTGCATCTTCTGTGGGCTGCGCGGGAAAAATCAATGCAGGTAAGCAATGGGGCAGCAGAGGTTCACACGCAAATAGGCTTAAATATTTCCCCCTGCCCAAAAAACTGCCTGTTTTGTTCATTTTCCGCAAAAAATAAGGTGTTCCAGGAGTCTGTTGAGCTTGCTGTTGAAGATGCGATTGCTCAAGCCCGACAATTCGAAGCAGAGAATGCAAACGCGATTTATTTGATGACGACGGCAAATTACCCATTTGAGCGGTTTATTGAAACCTCAAAAGAGATTCGACAGGCGTTAAAGACAGAGACAGTTCTTATTGCGAATATCGGTGACTTTACTGAAGTACAGGCGCAGGAGTTAAAACAAGTTGGGTTTTCTGGGATTTACCATGCGGTTCGGTTAGGGGAAGGAAAACAGACAAGGATTCCTATCAAAAAACGACTGCAAACAATGGAAAACGCCCGCGAAGCCGGACTACTTGTTGGCACCTGTCTTGAACCAGTAGGATCCGAACATTCCATCGATGAACTTGTTGAAAAAACACTCATAACCCGAGATGTTACGCCTGTGTACAGTGGAGCGGCACGTCGCATCCCCATCCCGTTGACGTCCTTAGCTGATCACGGAATTGTCTCAGAGCCAAAAATGGCTCTTATCCTTGCAGTTGTACGCCTTGCTCTGAACGATACCATCGTGGGAAATTGCACCCATGAACCAAATACCCTTGGTGCCTTTGCGGGAGCGAATCTATTGTGGGCGGAGGTTGGTTCCAATCCACGGGATACGATAAAACAGACGGAAAAGAAACGAGGTATGAGCGTGAAGGATTGTACTCGCATACTCACTGAAGTAGGATGGAATGTTCGTACCCGCCCATCAGAATTCTTTTCAGCACAGAAAACAGTGTCTTTGAGCCATTCATAATAGAGGAACCTTGTGACAATGCACGTCGATTTGGGAGGATGGTTCAAAAGCGAAATATTTCTTTGTCCCCATCTGTTCGATATCTTTTTTTGCTGTTGGTGATACGTTTATTAACGTGTCTGTGGTTATGGGCTGTTATGGGAAAAATTGGACGTAGTTGGCAGCTTATGAAAACAAGCCTTGGCGTGCTACGAAAAGACAAAGAGATCATGATCTTTCCGGTTCTCTCTGTTTTTGCGTGCGTTATCCTTTTACTTTCGTTCTTTGCTGGATTTTGGTTTTTAGGGTTACCTTCGTTTGAAACATCAGGCTGGCTTTGGGTCGCTCTGATGGTTGTGATTTACTTTATTTTGTTTTTCATTGTCATTTTCTTTAACACCGCTATTATCGCCTGTGCGAACATTCGATTAACCGGTGGTGACCCAACAATCTCTGATGGATTGCGTATCGCCTCTCAGAACATAGGGAGGATTCTCATATGGGCGATTATCTCAGCGACCATTGGTATGATCCTGCAGGCGATCCGCGAGAGAGGAGGGTGGGTTGGACGACTTGTCGCAGGGGTTTTTGGTATCGCATGGACCTATGTCACGTTCTTTATCATCCCGGTTCTCATCTATGAGAAAAAAGGGGTTGCGTCCTCTATTCGGCGGAGTGCTTCGCTGTTTAAGCAAACCTGGGGTGAGACCATCATCGGATCGTTTGGATTTACCTTTATCTTTTTCTTGCTTGCACTGCTTGGGATTCTGCCAATCATCCTTGGTGTATCCCTTGGAAGTATGACTGCAGTGGTCATTGGTTTTCTATGTGCGTTTCTCTACTGGGCAGTCATCGGTGTTGTTGCATCAGCGACCAACGGGATATATGTCGCAGCAATGTATCAATACGCGACAAAAAAACAGCTTCCATCGGAATTTGACCCCTCGCTTCTGCCACAGACGATCTCAGGGTTCTAGGAAAAAGAGAGGTAAAAGACGCTGTTTACTTTCTATAGATACTCGTGGTGTCACTCTCTTGAATTCGTTCCATTAAGAGATTGATCTCTTTGGTCGTTGTTAGATGTTGAACCTCTTTTTTAAGCTCTTTGATAAAAGCACATGATGAAAAATAATGTGGTAGGATACTTCGCATGCGGAGGACTGCCTGTCGTTCACCATAAAATGATTCCAACAATGCAAGATGGGTGTGGCACACGTCTTTTTTCTGGTCTAAGGGTGGTGGTGTATATGGCTGATGGGACAACCGGCACAATATCTCAGGAATTACCCAGGGGTTCCCAAGGAGCCCTCGCCCTGGCATCACCGCTGCTGCACCAGTCTTCTGAATCATCATCTCTGCTTCAGCCCCGGTGGAGATTCCACCATTGGCGATAACAGGGACTGCGAGGGTTTCTACCGCAGTTCGTATGACGTCCAGATCCAGTGGTACTCCAAATTTTTTCTCCCCACTTCGTCCATGAATGGTAAGGGCAACGGCACCGGCATCGACTAAACTTTTTGAAAAAGACAAGACGTTGATGGCGTGTTTGGATGGCCCGAGACGTAATTTACAGGTCACGGGAAGGTCCACTGCATCGGAAATCGCTGTAACGATGTCGCAGGCGCGTTGTTCCTGTTTCATCAGACCGATCCCTTCACCACGACATGCGATTTTTCGTGCGGTACAGCCCATGTTAATGTCGATGTAGTCAAAACCAAAACCTTCAACGACTTCCGCTGCCTTTCGCATATACTCCGGGATACTTCCAACAAGCTGAACCCCGTTGCAGTGGTCCCCTTCAGCAATTGTAAGTATCTGCATGGTCCGCCGATTCTTCTGAAGAATGGCTCGGGCATTCGCCATCTCAGTGATGATAAAGGGAGGATGAAAACCTGCAAGAATCACACGAAAAGGATAATCAGTATATCCGCTGAGTGGAGGTAAAAGCAACTGTTTTTCACAAAGAATTTTATTAAAGAGAGAAGGTCTCATACTCAAGCAGGCATACCATATGGGGTATTAAGGTATTTTCTTAGAGAAAGCTTGTATTATTCGTAGCGTACTGCTTCTATCGGGCTCATCCGAGCGGCCTTCCACGCAGGATATAGACTTGAAAGTACCCCAACGATAAGGGAGACCGTGACTGCAAGAACCACAGAAATAAGCGTGATCACAGGAGCAAGGCCTGATGAATCACCCATCATCATAAAATTGTTAAGCATCACGGTCAGTGCCTGCGATCCAAAGACACCAAGGATAATTCCAACAATACCTCCGATACTGCTTACTAGTATTCCCTCGATGATAAAGATACTCATGATATCCTGATTTGTTGCACCGATTGCTTTCATAATTCCAATCTCCCTGGTTCTTTCCATCACCGAGGTAAGCATTGTATTCATAATCCCAATAGAGGCGACCACAAGAGCAATAGATGCAATCGCAACCAACACAAGTTGAAGGATGCCGATAATCGACTGGACCGTCTCTAAGACAGAGGTCATTGTCGTCGCATCTGCAAAATCCTTCCGCCCATGGTTTTGATTAATCGCATCCTGGATACTTACAGCGATTGGTTCGACATCATTGATGTCGTTGACCCGCAAATAGATGATGCTGATGTTACTTTGCCCTGTTAATTTTTTAAAATCACGTTGGTTCATCAGAAGAAGACTATCAGAAGAAAACCCGCTCATCCCCTGTTTTGCAAAAATGCCACCGACAAAAAATTTTTTTCCATTAATCATGATTCGCCCACCGACAGAAACATCAGCATCGAAGGTGTCATGGGCAATCCCGTACCCAATCATTATTTTATTTTGATCGTTTTCGTTAAGAAAATCTCCTGCTTCAAGTCGTTGGCTCGAATATTGAAGATTCATGACAAGGACATCCATCCCGGTAAGAGACACCAAAGTCTTTTTCCCGTTATACTCTGCTAAAGCAGATGCAGAAAGCTGGGTGCTGACATCCCGAACTCCCGGGGTTCGCTCTACGGTTGCGATATCACGGTCCGTGAAATATTCACTCGATAATCCCCCACCACCACCAAATGTTGAAAAAAAACCTCCACCGGTCGATACAACGATGACATCGGAAAGGGAAGATAGTTCTCCAGTGACGGCTTGTTGCATACCTTCCCCAAGAGCCATTAATGAAATGATTGCCATGATACCAATCGCGATACCAAGCAGCGTGAGTAACGATCGGGACATTCGATGCCGTAGATTTTTTATCGCGAGTTTCACATGATCTTTAAACATATTTTTCCGTTACCATACCATCTTGGATACGAAGCACTCGTTTCGCACGCTGTGCAATCATCATATTATGAGTTACGACAATGACCGTCTCACCCTTCCGATTGATCTCTTCAAGAATACTCATAATATTCTCCCCTGACCTTGTATCGACATTTCCTGTCGGTTCATCCGCAAGAATGATGGAAGGATTGTTCGCTAGAGCACGAGCGATTGCGACACGTTGCTGCTCACCACCACTCATTTCCGATGGTTTATGAGTCAAACGTTTTGAAAGGTCAACCATCTCCAGAAGCTTCCGTGCATTCTCGGTCCGCAGCTGGCTGTCAACTCCTGCGAATCCCATCGACAGTTCAACATTCTCTAGTGCATTTAAGGTCGGTATGAGGTTATATTTCTGAAAAATAAATCCTATCTTTTCCCTTCGGATCCGTGCAAGCTCATTTTCGTTTAATCTTGAGACATCAAACCCGTCTATGAAGATCTTACCTGACGTCGGTTTATCCAGACAACCAAGGAGGTTCATCAGCGTGGATTTCCCTGAACCAGATGGACCGATGATTGCGATATAGTCCCCCTGTTTGATATATAGGTTTGTCTGCCGTAGGGCGAAAACCTGCAGAGGTGGTTTTCCATAGGTCTTTGAGAGATTCTCTGTGACGATGACATCCGTACTCATCATGCCGTCCGCCGTTTTTTCCATCGCATGTAAAAGAATAATACAAGAACACCAACAACAATGACAATCACAATAGGTGTAAGGCAGGTGACTAACGAGGGGGCAAAGGACATGCCATTTGATTCAGATTGACTGGTTGATCCACTGGAAATCCCATAACTGACTCCTGGGCCGGAGACGACGCTAAATGCTTTAGTCACAATAGGAGTCTCAAAATAATCATTTCCTTGTTTAAATGAGACGATAAACCCGATGAGGTACTTCCCGTAGTCAAGGGAATCGGTATAGATATCAAATGAAGCGGAGAAGACATCATCAGGGTCCATGGATCCAATAAAATACTGCGAGGGGATGACCGTTGCATTGCTGATTGGGGTGATAAGAACCCCTGTTATTCTTTCTGTTTTCGCGTTATACGCCTCGATGCTAATCCGTGATGAGCCCCCCTTTGTTATGCTGACCGGGAAGTTTGTGATGATTGGTGCGACGTCTAACGCCTCGATAACAGTGATAGGCACGACGAGGGTGCTTGCATGCATATTATCACCGTTTTTATAGCTCAATTCAAAACTAAGATTCTTTTCACCGGTCCCAAGCGGTTTAACAGAAAAAATAATGTCTTGAGATGTCCCTTGTGCAAGCGAACCAAGGAAATAGCGTTGAGGGACAAATTCGACTGAATCACTATGGGGATGAATAATGACTTCTTTTACGGCATTGGCTCTTTTATTTACAACGGTGATGATAAGCTCTGTTGTACCACCTCTTGATACTTTCGCAGGTACGCTTTTTTGGATGATGTCCACCGACGCATTACTCACCTTCATAAGAAGAGGATAGCTAAGGTCAGTTCCACCTCCTACATCGATATCGACTATGGGAAAGTACACGCCCTCGCTGATGTTTGTATCAGCCACAAGTTCAAAACTCACTGACATCCCTGTTCCTGCAGCAAGAAAACCGATGTTGTTGTATTGGGTCGTCGCCCGTATCTGTTTTTCCCCTGACTGCACGGGAAGGATTCGGAGCGCATCGATGGTTGCTCCAAGGGTGCGTTGTGTAGTAGTCGTTTCTCCACCTGAGACATAGGTGGTCGTCTGTGTGGCGATAGTTTCCCCGTTTCGTATATGAAGTGTTAATACCGCGCGATCGCCTGGCAGAAGTATCTCTGGATCCAGCGTATACTCCGTTATCATGATGGAAGGCTGCGCGATAACAGTGGGGAAAAATATCAAAACTCCTAAGAGTAATAGTATTAGTGGGAATACTTTTAGTTTCATAATGAATCTCCTCATTTTCAATTGTTGCGTTTTGGAATCGGTAATACGCATCTTGGACATAAGTTTTGCTATGAGAAGATGCAACGTTACGACAATCCTAGGGGAAAAAAAGAAAAAAGTTTAGGTGTAGGTTCCCCAGAAATACAATGCAGGACCAACCGGTGCCATGAACCTCCCGATGAACGAGTAGTTCTGAGCCTTTAGAAACCCTACAATGGGTAGTGATCGCTCCGTGTCATTTACCATTGTCGAGATTCTTCCAACCAGCAAGTGTCTTCCAAATACACCTCTTATGGTTCCTGTTCTATTATCTGTCTGCCAATCACTGGTAAATCTGCCTCCGCGTACTCGCAGCCAGTAGGACCCGTTTATCGTCCCTACTATTGTTTCGTTTTGACCTTGGTGTTCGGGAATCCCTATGTTACCCTGAAATGTTCCCGTTGGATCAATGGTCAAGCATTGAGGGTGTTGTTGTGTTAGGTCCGCTGCTGCAGATGCAATCGATACGCCTAGGAATACAAAGCACATACCTATGGTTGTGATTTTTCTCATATTTCTCATATGTATCTTCTCCTTACTATATGAACTTAGATGGGCTATGATATCAGAAGAACGAATACTATATAAATTTTTACACGGATAAAAAAATACATGATGAATTTATTGAAGATACGGAAGGAATATAACCCTAATAAATAAAGATATGAACAATTTTTTTTAATGGT
>MUGE01000319.1:0-2149 GCA_002900545.1 Thermoplasmata archaeon M11B2D
TCTTACATTTATAATGAAATAATAGGTTTTATTATCATTTTGAACAAATTTCCTATGACTACTTTCTTATACATTCGAGTCTATAAGTATATTTGTCGGTATTGGAGGTAAAAAGATGAAGAAAATAGTACCCATACTCGTTATGGGATTAATAGTCCTTAGTGGACTAGGGGCAGCTGCGTATGACACGACCGTCTCATTACAACACACAACTCCCGTAACAACCGAATCAACATCGGTTCTATTTGTGACACCACCAGTGGTGTCTGAAAAAGATGGGTTTGCCGAAATACAACTTGATGGCGCCACAACCAACTGGTTACGACAAAACAGACCAGTGTTACCCATCTACGTGAAGACCTATGAGATTCCCTACGGGTCGACCGATATCCACGTGCTCTGCCAAGCTAAAGACATCAGCACCATGGCAGTGACAAAGGAGATTATCCCAGCCCGTATCGTTCCGTTGTCCAAATTACAGGATCAGACCGCTTATGAGAAGGACCCAGCGGTGTACCAGAACCCTGCGTTCTATCCGGAAACCTGGTTTAGCTATGACCTTGGTGCCGGCCGTAACAAAAACGATGTGCAGGTGACGTTTGTAAAAATCGTATGCTATCCTGTACGGTATTCACCGATGAGCAACCACATCACGTATGCCGGTGGCTTTGACATTGTGCTGCAGTACCAAAAACCAAACACACCACCGATGATGTTCTCAGATGACTATGATATGGTGATTATCGCTCCAAGTGCATTTGAGTCAAGTCTCCAAAGACTTATAGATTTTAAGAACGGCAAGGGTCTTATGACCACGTTTAAGTCAGTCGAATCCATTCTTGGTGAATACACTGGATATGACCAGCCTGAGCAGGTGAAGAAATTCATAAAATACGCCTACGACACGTGGGACATCACCTATGTATTGCTTGTCGGCGGTCTAAAAAACCATATCTATGCCAAGGACAAGGATAGCAGGTCCGCTGGATGGAAGGCGTGGTATGTCCCGGTACGATATGTCGTCATGCCACATGCGGACGACGAAGCCTGCTTATCTGATATGTACTACGGATGCCTGTATGACGCGAACGGAAGCTTCGACAGCTGGGATTCCAATGGTGATGGCGTGTACGCAGCCTGGAACGCACCCGGTGCACTCAAAGACTCCTTCGATTTGTACCCGGAAGTCTATGTCAGTCGACTCCCGGTGACAAACAAATGGGAGGTAAATCACATGGTGAAAAAAATAATCGCCTATGAGAGCACTGGCCCTGACGACAAACCTTGGTATAAGACCTTTATCGGTGTCGGCGGGAAAACATTCTACTATTGGCTAGGGAAACCAGATGGGGAGTACCTCTGTGACCTCGCGTATAACAACACAAAGCTTGCGATCCCTGATCTAAGCCATGTACAGGTGTATTCGACAAACAGGGATAGCGGTGGCCTTGTCCCAAATACAAAAGACATCACATCGACCTTTAGCAAGGGTGCTGGCTTTATCGACTTCCAAGGACACGGGTACGCACTTGGGTGGAACACGATCTGGTTTGATGGAAATTACCCTGATGATTGGACTGGCGGCATCGGCCTAGATAAGTTCTGGCGGATACAAAACGGGGCAAAACAGCCGGTAGTAATCGTCGGTGGATGTCATAACGGTTTGTACAACGTCTCCATGCTCCCTGGTATGAAAGACAAGAACGGGACAAGCTATTTCTGTCATGGACTGCCTGGTCCTGTGTGCTTTAGCTGGGGGCTTGTCATAAAACCCTTTGGAGGTGCTATCGCGTCAACCGGATGTACCGGGTATGGTGTTGGCACAAGCGGCGACCCGTCCACGATTCTTAGTTCAGCGCTTGAGTCGAATTTCTTCTACGAGGTCGGCCATGGTGCAACCCACCTTGCGCAGGCTCACAGTCAGTCCATTGAGAAATACCTAAATGAAAACGTCATAGAGCAGACCGATGCGTACTGTATCACGAACTGGGCGTTGTTCGGCGACCCAAGTTTAGTGTTCGGTGGGTACTCTTCATAACCAAGGAGCACCTCTTTTTTTCCTTTTTTTTTTTAAAAACAGTGTATTTGACAAACGCGATGGGAAACAGGAGTGTTTTGGTAAGATTTGCCCTCTATTTTTGTATCATAT
>MUGE01000320.1:0-2148 GCA_002900545.1 Thermoplasmata archaeon M11B2D
CACCAAACTTTTTTGTCAATAAAAACGCGATTTCCTGGTGTCCAAGCAATGAGGAACTGGAATTCATCAATGAAGCATTCGGACTATTTTCCAAACGCAAACATCCACGACAGGACTCACTTGATGACTCCGATCTTAAAGAAAATAATTCAGAGGAACTCATCCGCGAGGCGGATGAGTCAGAAATCCTCGACCGAGTTCTTGAGAAAAAAAGACCCCCATATGCACAACGATAATCCTTGATTTATAGCCTATCAAGCAACGCACAAACCATCAATGGAAGCAATACCGTCGCATCTCCTTCGATGGTGACATTATGTGCTTTTTCTGCTATTTTCCCCCAAGATATCGCTTCCCGGGTCTGTGCACCGGAGAGGCTGCCGTCATGTTCCACCGCTGTTGTTATATAGACCGCATGTGACAGTCCACTGCAGAACTGGTTCCACCAGATGACATGATGTTTCGATATCCCGCCTCCGATGATAAGCGCACCAGTTTTTTTTGCGTCAAAGACAATATCTGAAAGGTCTTGCTCATCCTTAAACAAATCGATGGTGAGGTCCCGATGCTCCTGATAGTACATCCAAAGCTGAGAGCCAAAGGCCCCATCAGTGATCCCTGGAATGAAAACAGGGATCTTGTTTTTCCACGCCCAATAGAGAATCGATTCCTTTCCGTTTTTTTCTTTTTCAAGACGTTTCCCACATTCCCAGATAAGATCCCTAGTGGACCATTTTTGTTTTATCCCATATAATTCATCAAAAATTGGCTGAAGTTTTTTTTCAAGAATCGTTCCATAGCACTCAAGCGGAATGAAGATGTTTCCCAGACGATTAATCCCTTTTTGATGAAGTATTTTATCATCAGCTGCAAACGAACCATGGTAATAGTCTTTCCAGACCCGTGCCAGATCATGATCGAGGGTTCCTGCGGTTGTGACAACAACATCAAAAAGTTTTTTTCGAAGTAATTCTCTGATGATCCCTCGTGTCCCCGTCGAGATGATGCAGGCGGGAAACGACAAGAACTTCACGCATTCCTTCTCGTTTATCATCTGTTCTATAATGTCGACACCGTCCGCGACCTTTTTTGCAGTAAACCCACCAGAATTGTATAATTCCCTCATCAACTGGTTTGTCGTCATATGTTTCTTAAACGAGATATCCCGGACCGGTTGTTTTTTCATTGTTTTCCACCTATGAAACGACGATTGCTCCATACCCGACACAAGATGAATCAGGATGGACCTCATACGAGGTCCCATATTTTAACAGTTCTGCTGTGCGCGCCCCAAGTTTTTTTGCCGCAACAAGCATTGCAGCGACCGGACCAAAACCACACATCGTGATATTGTGCATCTCAACAGTGCGAATAAGTTGTCTTGGTTCTAGCGAAAGTATCTCCTTTATGGCAAGCGCATCTTGTTTTGTTGCATACTCATCGACGCGCAACCCTTTTGGTGGTTGACTTTGATAGTTAAACCCAGCGTGAGAAAAATCACTGCTTGCGATGAGAATGATTTTCTTTGCTGATCGCTGGACCGCTGTTGCGATGATCTCCCCGACTTCTTGGACGGTTTCGTAATCCTGCATCATCATACAAATTGGGACAAAACAAAACCTCTTACCCTGTGCAATATACTGCAAGAACGGCAGCTGAACCTCAATACTATGTTCATAGGTGTGCGCAGAGGCATCCTGATCGATGATACCAGTCGCAAGACTCTGCGCAAGAGCCTCATCAAGGTCTACAACTCCCAAGGGTGTTTTCCAAGAACCTTTGGTCATTACCGAGACCCCAGAGCCCATCCCTGTGTGATTTGGCCCTAGGACAATGAACGTTTCAGCAAACCCCTGCTGTGCAAGACGGCCGTACGCATGCGACGCAATCGCCCCTGAGTAGATAAATCCTGCATGGGGGACCACCAGCCCCTTCAGGACGTCGTGCTCTTTTTTTACAGCAGGGATTGATCCAAATCCCCGTTTGTCTAAAAAACACTGCTCGATTTGTTGTCGAAGGGTTTTTTCATTACCTGGATAAAATTGGCCTGCGACCACAGCGTTTCGTATTGTATTCACAAAACCACGTCCCAACGTTGACATGAAACGGAACCACATTAACCTTGCGCACAAAACATATAAATATCAT
>MUGE01000321.1:0-2147 GCA_002900545.1 Thermoplasmata archaeon M11B2D
TGGCCAATGCTTATGCCATTGATTCTTCCCTTGTTCTACGCTGCAAGGTACAAAAGAGAAGCATTCATAGAAATAGGAACGATCAGTCTGGTGATGGTGCTGATTGTACTCTTGTACTGGCCGTTGATTACCAGTACTATCTTTTCAACATATACCTACATTGTGACAAAATTCCTTTTGTTTGTGGTTCTTCCAATCGTGGCCTTCGTTTTGTTACAACGTAACATCACACCTCTTCACCTTGGTATATACGGAGTTAAAAAACAAGGTGTACGAAAAAGTCTTATGTGGTTTGTTCTCCTTCTTCCGGCAATGCTGGTGACAACGTTTGTAATACAGTATTTTCATGGTGTTGGTTGGAATGTTGAGGTGGTCGCTGGTATCATGAGTTTCTTTGAGGCGTTTACTGAAGAGTTCTTTTTCAGAGGCGTTCTTTTTGTATTTTTACTGCAGAAGACAACTATGAAAATAGCATACGTAACCTCGTTGGCTAGTTTTACGTTGATGCATCCTCAACATCTGACAACATTTTTTATCATAGGAACACTGCTTCAAGGCGTTCTAACCCTTGAGATAGCAAGACAATCGAAAAATATCATTGGCGCTTGGTTTCTGCATGGAAGTAACCGATTTTTTCAACTTGTGTTGGTGCCGTTATTTCTCTAATACCGCTTTTTTCATCGTCCGAACGAATATCGCGGTGCGCCTCGATAGGAGTGGCTTCTTTGTTCAAACCGTCGCAGAAACGGGATTTTCCTAAAATCAGGCATATCAGCCCGCTCTATTAAAAAATCATCGTTACTTTGCACACGTCTGAAGTTATCGTGATCACGTTCTGTAAGAAGCGTGATAGCCGCGCCATTGGCTCCGGCGCGTGCCGTTCTGCCTATACGATGAACATATTCGGTAGGAGTCTTCGGTACATCATAGTTGTAGATGTATGTGACATTCTTAATATCAAGGCCACGTGCTGCGACATCTGTTGCTACCAGTACCTTTGTCTTTTGTGTTTTTAACGCATCTAATGAGTGTGATCGTTTTTGTTGTTTCATGCCCCCATGGATTGCAGAAGCGCGAATGCCTTGGCGGGAAAGATTCTTTGAAACTGCATCAGATTCCCTGCGCGTCCCACAGAACACAATCGATAGTCCATCGGTGTTGCAGTTCAGGAGATGGACAAGAAGGGAGAACTTCTGGTTCTGCTCGTAAATATCATAGTAGATCTGTTTTAATTTTGTATGATCGACATATGACTGAGTCTTTATTATCACCGGGTGTCTTAGATGTTTTCGTGAAAGACGATAGACCTCCTCAGAGATCGTAGCGCTGAACATCAGTAATTGTCGTTGCTTTGGAGTGTAACGAATGATTTCTTCGACATCCTCGACAAACCCCATCTCAAACATCTTGTCGGTTTCATCAAGGACAAGGATAGTGACAAATCTCAAATCAATAGTTCCCCGGCGAAGATGATCAAGCAATCTGCCTGGAGTCCCAATCACAATCTCAGAAGAACGGATGTCACGAATCTGTGGTCCGATGCTCACACCGCCGTACACGCTTGTGGTACGTATCCCAAGATTCTTTCCAAATTCGCGAAAGACATCAGTGACCTGGACACAGAGTTCTCTCGTAGGGGTTAGGACAAGCGCTTGCCGTCCTCCTCCAGGTACAATTTTGTTAAGGACTGGAAGACAAAACGCAAGTGTTTTTCCAGACCCGGTCTCAGCTTGGCCAATCACGTCGTTTCCCTGAATGATCGCCGGTATACATTTCTCCTGAATCAGCGTCAAATCCTTGAATTCCTGTGTTTGTAGTTTTGCAATCAGTTTAGGATGTATATTAAGTTGTTCACATTTCATTGTTTTCACCTGAGCATGACATTATAGTTTTGTTTCTCTTTTCTCTGTATTGTCTATCGTTTCCTCTTACTTTTATTTCTTTTTGAAAAAAAAAGTGTTTTACGATTAGCTGTCTCTTTTAAGAATCTTATGCCTTCTTTACGTTTTTTGCTTGTGGTCCTCGATCTGATGATTCAACGTCAAATTCAACTGCATCTCCTTCGTTAAGGGATGCCTCCATCGGGAGTGCGGACCGATGTACGAAGACTTCTTTTCCATCATCACATTGGATGAACCCGTACCCTT
>MUGE01000322.1:0-2147 GCA_002900545.1 Thermoplasmata archaeon M11B2D
CTCTATGATTTACGAGAGAACTTCTATATCATTGATGAACCAGATATCCTTTCACCCTTTGAGGTAGCAACACATACAGTTGCCGTGGAAGCCGGTTCCCCCTTCTTAAAGGTCACCATGACGTACGCAGACCCTGCGGGAAACCCATCTGTCCAATCCCAACATCGAATCAACGACTTGACATTAAAGGTAACCTCCCCATCCAACGTTGTGTACTGGGGAAACTATGGACTTAAGACAGCGGTATGGTCACAACCAGATGGGAATGCCGATACAAAAGATACCGTGGAATGTGTCTTTATTCAAAATCCTGAATCAGGTGCGTGGACTATTGAAGTATCTGCCGATGAAATAGTCCAAGATTCCCATGTGGAAACACCGGAGTTAGACGCAGATTATGCGTTGGTGGCAAGCCCTGTCCTCTCAGCACCATTCCCACCAGAAATAAATGGACCAAGCGAGGGAGACATTGGACGGCAAGTTGATTTCACCTTCACCACAACAGATCCAGGTAACTCGGATTTATATTATTGGGTAGAATGGGGTGACGGGACCTATGAAGAATGGATCGGTCCCTGTGCCTCAGGGTCTATAGTACCTCTCTCACATACATATAATGACCAAGGGAATTTTACGATTACAGCAAAAGCGAAAAACACCCTTGGTAGTGAGAGTGGCTGGTCAGATCCCTTTGTCATCACAATCATTGCACCTCAACTCGAAATCGGTGTTATCACTGGAGGATTTTTCAAAGTAAAAACAGCCGTCAAAAACACTGGTGCCATCGATATCATGCAGGTCCAATGGAATATCACCCTCTCGGGTGGTGCATGGTTTGGTAAACAAACCAGTGGGAATCTCCTCAGCATATCAGCAGATGGTGAACGGACAATAACCTCCGATCCCATTATCGGATTCGGGAAGACAACCATAACAGTGACCGCGACACACCCGTTTAGCTCAGCAAGCGTATCACAAAACGCCACGATCCTGTTATTCTATATTAAAATATAGCCACGAAAATAGCTACGGTTTGCATTTCGCAGACAGAGAGTGCCTTTCAAAATACTTGGAAGTAGCGTCCGACCGATGAGCATAATTAACCTTAGAATATTTATGTACTGTTGTCTCGAACATGAAACTCATTTGTCAGTCCTGTCAAACGAAATATACGACATCTGAACCTGTCTGGAAATGTAAATGTGGTGGGCTACTAACCCTGGATTTTCATGCACGATTTCCAATCGATAAAATCAAAAAAAGAAAACCAACGCTGTGGCGATACCGCGAGGCCCTCCCGGTAGAAGATGATCGTTATATCGTTTCGTTTGATGAAGGGTTCACCCCACTGACCAAAGAGCACTTTTTTGGGAAAGATGTATACGTGAAACAGGATCATCTTTTCCCCAGCGGATCATATAAAGACCGGGGAGCGTCGATACTGATTAGCAAGATAAAAGAATTAGGAATGAAAGAAGTCGTTGAAGACTCATCAGGCAACGCAGGCGCTGCGATTGCTGCATACTGCGCGAAAGCACACATCCAGTGCCACATCTATGTACCAGAACAAACGTCTAAGGCAAAACTTATACAAATAGAACAGTACGGAGCACGGCTCCATCCGATACAGGGCAATCGCGAGCAGACAGCACAAGCAGCATGGCAGCATGCACAGAGAACCTATTATGCAAGCCATTATTGGAACCCGTTTTTCTTCCATGGGACAAAAACAGTTGTCTTTGAAATGGTGGAACAACTCGGATGGAAAACACCTGATATCCTTATTGTTCCTGTGGGTAACGGGACATTGCTATATGGTGCTTTCATTGGTTTACAGGAACTACAGAAGGAAAATATTATTGATACACTTCCAAGGATCATTGGTGTACAAGCAGAAAACTGCGCACCACTTGCCTCTGCTTGGAAAAAATATAATACCACAAGTACCACTTCGACAAGAAAAGAAACCATCGCAGAAGGCATCGCGATAGAACATCCGATACGAAGAAACGACATCCTTCATGCAGTACAAGAAACAAACGGCGAAATCATTACCGTCAATGAAAACGAGATTCTGGATGCACTAAATTATTCTTTAAGAAAAGGGTATTACATTGAGCCAACATCAGCAGTCGCTGTAGCGGGAT
>MUGE01000323.1:0-2145 GCA_002900545.1 Thermoplasmata archaeon M11B2D
TTCCCTTTCCCTGTATGTCGTAGAACGACAAGCAGCGATGGGATGTTACTATCATGATCTTTTGTGTGAAATCTTATGTATGTATTGTTGCTCTGTTCCGTCACACGAATTAACTTACATCACGCAAAGTTTATTAACAATTGTTAATTTAGGGGGATGGTGACTCCGGAGAAAAAAATTTTTTTTCATTTAATTTTTTCCTCCCTTGCTCCGGAGTTTTCCTTTTACTTTAATATCTCACCGTGTATACAAAATATATTTTTAGAAAAAAGAATACATTGACACGGTTCTCATATCCAAGGATACTAGCTTTTTATGGGAATCAAAAAAAAAAAAGGGACGTTCATTTCCCTTCGATGTTCCTCTGATATCTCATGTTCGCTATGATGTATTGATGAAGAAGAGGAGGAGGAGCGCATTTTGGGATTTTGTGGCTGCATCTGCAGTGACCGTGACCACGGTTTTCCCAAAACCAATGATTATTCCCGAGGAAATTGTTACTGAGTCACCTGCGGGGATTGTGGCAATCGTTCCTTTCGTTGTTTTTCCAAGCAGGATGATGCCACCTGATAGATTAATCCACCATGGGACGTTTGTTTCTGCAGCAGATCCGTCGTTTTTTATAACGGCTTTTACCTTGAATAATCCACCAGTGATTGTTTCAATTTGGAGTGAGGAATTAATGATGATAGTATGCGGAAGAGACATTCCGCTTTGGACACCATAGCCATCTTTTGCCGTCGCTATAATATCGTAAGACCCTGGAGTGTCCCAAGCATACGATGCATTAACGGTTTCGCCAGAGGTAAACGGTCCAAGCCAGCCGCTGTCTGTACCATCGCCCCAATCGAACAGATAGTAGATATCATCTCCATCAGGATCGGTTGTCACTGCTTCGAAGGTGTACATATTATTGACGACACCGAAATCCGGTCCGGTGAGGACAGGTTGCTCTGGCGGGTTACTTGGCAGTCCTGCCCCAGCAAGTTCAGCTAAGGTTGCGATGATAAGTCGCATGTTTTTTACTGCATAGGTCGCGTTGATATGATCGATCGTATCCTCAGGGGTATGGTAATAGGGAGTCTCTGTGTATTCAAAGTAGAACAACGCGCAATATCCATATTGCCAGAAATACCAATGATCACTACCCCAGGTACTTCCGCCATGATGAAGCGTGAGTTGAATATACTCACTATATTCTGTATTGACTCCGACGGTATACGTATAGAGCCATTCTGAGGCGGTATTTTCGAAAACGATAAGATTGTTACCGTCATTTGATGTGACTGCATAACTTATCATATCGCAGTTTAACACACCGACGATATTCCATCCTTGATTAGCTGCCTCCTCAGCGTATGCTTCGCTTCCTAACATACCTTGTTCTTCCCCGGAGAATGCCACGAATTTGATGGTATGGTTGAATTGATATTGACTCATGATCGACGCTGCAATCAACACCGCGGCTGTCCCTGAGGTGTCATCGTCCGCCCCAGGACTAGTGGAGACCGTATCGTAATGAGCACAGATAATGTAAATTTCATCGCTTGTTTCATCGGTACCATTCAATGTCGCTTCCACATTATCCGAAGAAAATGATCCATAGGTCCAGTGGTGGTATCGTACTGCTAAACTCATGTTTTGGAACTGTTCGTATATGTACTCAGCAGCGGTGATACAAGAAGCGCTACCCGTTGGTCGTGGTCCATTCGCTGTCAGATTTTCCTCATAACGTAAGAAAATGGATTCGTCAATCTGAGTGATGATGGAGATAACGATATCATCCATCGTTGCCGCTGTTTTTTCAGGATGTTGACGTATGATTGATGTGTCTAGTAGCGTGTCTTGTGACGGTGTGGGTGCATACGCTGGACCTGGTGGTTGATTCAGTGGTTGGGTGGTATTCAAATCCATGGTTTCTCCTGTTCTAATTATGAGGCCGGCAGCAGGAAAAACAGTCAGTATCAGCAGCATACATATGACTAGACAAAAGATTATATTCTTCTTCATTTTCGTTTATCCCCAAGATACTATACTCCCCAGAGTATTTAAATTTTCGTAGCAAAACAGATGAGAACTTGATTGTATTCTTTGATACAGATGGGGCGGAACATCGGATTTTTGTCCAAAATCACCAACCACCTT
>MUGE01000324.1:0-2143 GCA_002900545.1 Thermoplasmata archaeon M11B2D
GCTGGTATTGACCATGATACCTGTGACAGCAGGAGCGACCACACAACCAGAACCTGAAACAACTGATATCGGCTGGACAACCATCCAGGGAATCATTGTTAGACCTCAACAAGTAAATGGTGGAGCATTGGTTGAATTCAAATGTGTCTTTGTCCACTATGTCGCACAGGGACTTGGTCAGCGCGTAACCGGTTTCCGGTACGGCCTGCAAAAAATGGTTATACCAAGTACCTTCTATGGCGTCATGATGCCCGGTGTGATTATGGGATACTGCATCGGGCAATTGGAAATCTAAAGAGAACCAATTACCTTCTCTTTCTTTTCTTTTAATTTCTTTATTTTTTTTCATAATTAAATTTTCAAAAAAATAGTTGTAACACCTCGTATTGTACACCTACTTCTCGTTGTCAATCAAAAAGGCAAAAGAAGAAAATAGAAGAAATTAGATGTTATCTAATTTTTTGACGACTTCTCGTGCTACCTCAAGGCTTGTGTTTGATCCACCGACATCATAGGTTTTTATGGTGTTTTCTTTAATCACCTGAGCAATAGCGTTTTCCAGTTTTTCCGCTGGTTTCTTCTCTCCAAGCCAATCCAACATAAGTGTAACGGTAAGTAGCATCGCCATTGGATTTACCTTATACATCCCTGCATATTTTGGAGCGGAGCCATGGGTCGGCTCAAACACAGCATACGTATCTCCGATATTACCGCTAGAGGCGAATCCTAATCCTCCTACCAGTTGAGCCGCAAGATCAGAGATAATATCCCCAAACATATTTGACGAGACTAACACGTCATAGTCTTGAGGGTTTTTCACTAGCCACATGCACATCGCATCAACATTGGTTTCCTGATATGTGATTTCGGGGTATTCCTGTGCGATTTTTCGTGCTTGTTCAAGCATCATGCCGCTGGTTTCCCGTATCACGTTTGGTTTTTCAACAAGGGTCACAGATTTTCGTTTATGGTCTTTTGCATATTGAAAAGCCTGACGAACAATGCTTTGACACGCTTTTTTTGTAAAAATCCTGCATGAGACCGCGATTTCATCCAAGGGTATTTGGGCAAACCGTTTCATTTTTTTATGGGTCATGAGGGCTTCGAAGACTTGTTTTGGCAATGGCCGAAACTCCACGCCAGCATATAAATCCTCAGTGTTTTCTCGAAACACAACCAGATCGATATCATCTCGGTAGTTCAACGGATTTCCCATATATGCTTTACAGGGTCTGATGTTTGTATGAAGGTTAAATTCCTGCCGGAGCCGTACGATAGCGCTTGTGTAGACAAGACCCTTATTGCGCAGTTCAGGGATAAGCTCTTTTTGTGCATCTTCATTAGGTTTTGAGGTAATTGCTCCAAAAAGACAGCAGTCAGTTTCCCGTAATAAGGATACTGTCCGATCCGGAAGTGCGTTTCCCTCCGTTTTCCAGAATTCCCATCCGATGTCTCCTTTGGTATATTCCGCATCAAGACCAATGGTATCAAGAATAATTTGTGCTGCGTCCATGACGTCGTTTCCAACGCCATCTCCTGGAAGGAGTGCTATATGGTATTTTGACATAAAAGGCTGTAATTCTCCTCTATTTTTAAAGTTTTTTTATAAAATCCCTCTAACCAAGAAACTAACGCTTATCCTCGTAGTTCACCAAGACTTGTGACTCGTTCAGCAAATGCATTATGCTTATGGATAGATTCTTCACTTTCACTTCGTGCAATCACCAACACTTCATTTGGTAAGTCGTTGTATTTCTTCAGAACCGCACTAAGAATATCACGAACCACATCTTCGACAAATTTTGGTTTTGCATGTGCTCGGAGGACAAGTTCGGCTTCTTCTTTTCTTTTTAAAATACTATATGTTGGACTGCTGAAGGATTTCTCAACAATATCGATGAGATCATCTGCATCAACTACTTGAGTGCCTCGTGGAACTTCAATCATCAATGTCCCAATATTTCGTTGGTTATGGGTTGGAACAGAACAGTGTTCATCGCGTGTTTCAAGCTTTCGAACAATCTCCATAGCACAGGGACAGGCGGTCATTCCTATGACTTTAACACCAATGAGTTTTCTGAGTTCTCCGTTGCGTTTTGCCCGTGCCTCTGCCACAAGTTTGTATGGCTCTGATCCTTTGTGA
>MUGE01000025.1:0-9520 GCA_002900545.1 Thermoplasmata archaeon M11B2D
TCATCAAGGAATTTTACAATCGGTTCTAATTTTTCCTTTTGATTATCTATGCTCATTTTCATTCCACGTACCGCATCTAATATTTTTTTCACTTCACGAGCATATTTTTCCTTTGTTGTAACTATATCCGTTCTCAATGTCGTTATTCTTGTTACTGGTAATCCTCTTATCGTTTCTTCTATCATTTTTTTTGTTATTTTTGGAGGAGCGGTCATTTTCCTGATATTCTCGAATACTTCTGCAAGTTGCGGCATCTCCGCCGTTGAATCTGCAACTTCGTTTGAAGACGGTTCTTTCGTTTTTTTTGCCATGTCTCCAATATCATCTAACATCGCACTTGTCCATTCATGTATTTCCTCTACCAATTCTTCAAGATCTTTTTCCATTTCCATTTTCTTTTCCATGAATTCCCTTACTTCTTTCATGAAATCTGCCATTCCTTGTATATCAGGAGCGGTGGATGTTATCTTGATCTCCTCGCCTCTTCCAATCTTTCCAACAAGTTCCATGAATGTTTCCCTGAGTATGTTTTGAATTGCTTTAGCCGTTCCTCCTATTATGGATTTTACTTTCTTTGCCCCTAGATCTAGCTTGAACAGGCGATCTATGGTTTCAGTGGAAAATGTTTGTTCCATGAATTTCCTGAAATCATCCCTTATTTTTTCTTGTAATGCATCTGGATCAAATCTTTCTGTCTTCTTGAAAAATTCATCGAAAATATCTCCTTTCACGAGTTTGGATATCACTTCTAGTGATTTGGAAAGTTTTTCAGGATCCTCCACTACTTCGGTTATTAATTTCCTTACTTCATCGATAGCATCGGATAATATTTTTATTTCTTCCGTTCTTGTTTCCTTGCTCGATTCAACAATTAACCTTAACCATTCATTTATCTTATCTTTTATCTTATCCATTTCTGTTTTTACAAAGACATCAAACAACCCTGCCATTTTCTCGTTTATATTCTTGAAAAGTGTGGTTCCACGAATGCCACTAACTTCCACTTTATCTATATTCACTCCTTCTACTTTCATGGCCTCTACGGCTTGTTTGAAATAATGTTCCAACCATCTTTTAATGATTGGCATCTTCCTACCACGGCCTTCTTCCTTCTGTTCCTCGGCCTCTCCTATTAGATTGGATCTTAATTCCCTTACACTTTTCAATATCTCCCTTATATTTTTCATTCCTACCTGGCTTTTAAAATCTTCCAATAATCCTTCAAGTGCGAGTATGGCATCATTTATTTTTGTAACTGTTTTATCTACTATTTCTCCAATATTTGATAATTTTGATGATTCGACATCATCTAACTGGCCCCAAACATGTGCCATTTCCTTGAAGAAATTCTCGTAGCTTTTTATCATGTCTTCAAGAGATTTTTTTTGGACATCCGTGAGATTCTTCCCTTCCATTGATATACCAGTTGCCATTAACATTTGGAGCTGTTCTGTTGCAGGTGCTGCCATTGCCCATATTTGTCTTACTATCCTAAACGCTTCCCTCAACTCAACCACGTCCGCCACTCCAACTCTTATGGCAACGTCATTTAGACTTCTGCTCGTTTTTTATCACGTTTAATCGTTTTATTATATCCCGCTGTTCATTGGTCATCTCCGTTACAACTGGCTTGAAATTCATTTTTTCCATGAATCTTTTTAGATCGCCTTTTTCTTTTTCAGTTTCTCCGGTGTATTTATTATAGGTTTCTATTATAAAATAAAGTTGAACGTCCGTTAGATCTTCTACCTTTTCAACGAGTTGATAATCCATCTTCCATATAGCAGTCCCAATAACATCTCCAGACGCAGTTTCAAGCACTGCCCTTGCATCGCCTCTTGGAGCACAACTCAAATCAAGTATTTCTTTTGCCATTTCCTCTATTTCAAGGCAACACTGCTCCTCGTTAAAGGCATGAATCCCAAGAGGAATTCCGTTTTTAACGTGATTAAAATAATCGGGTTGAAAATCTTTAACCGAATGATAAACTATCCATTTATTCATCTCGTGCCTTATACTATTTACCTCTAATAACATTTCAACGGTTTCAATGACCTCCTCTTTTTTCTCGAACCTGAACATCGTGGCGAATTTCACGGCATCTATTGAATGTCCGACAAGTGATTTCAAGAACACGTCATTGACCTCGTGCATGGTGATCGGTCTAAATTTAATACTACCATAGTATTTAGACTGGAAAAAAGAAATAAGATCGACGCCTTTTAAAATGGCGTCTATAAGATCAACCATCATATCCACCTTACGTGTCATTTCCTTGTGGAAGAGAATCCTCGTCAAGGACAAACAACGCATCACCAATCTGTTTACCCTGTGCATCATAGTATCTCATCCACGTGAAGGGAGACGTGATATACGGTAGATCACCATCGTACCTGAAATCCATTGGATCTACCTTGCATCCAACTAATTGAGCCTGCTCAAGAATCCATTGTCCGAATCCTTCGTTTTGATCTGTTGGTAATTCAGCCAACACGATATCAAAGAACACATCATTCCTGGCAAGCCATAACAACATTGCTGCTGACGGTTCGGTTTCCGCCACGATTATTCTTCCCGTTTGCCCATCGTTCTTCCGTGTGACCATTATCTGTGCATGGGATGCAGTGCCGTGTCGTAATTCGTGTGGATGTCCAACTCCATTTATTTCTATGGCTTCTATAACAGACATGATGTAGTTGGCAGTAGTACCCGTCCCTATTACCGACGGGTACTTAAGCGTGGCTTTAATTTTTGTATTCCAAGCTTTTTTCGCTGATTCTATTGGCATTTTTATATCTCACCCAAGGCACTGATTATTATCTTTTCAACATTAGTTCCCCACAGGTACACAACTTCTATATTATTAACTGTTCCACTGTCAATTGCAGCGGCGATGATATCCTTATCGGAAGCTGAGCGCTGGTTTATTGGTATATCAAGATATCGCTTGATTGGAATTACTATTTTTACCAGTCCATCATGCCATCCCCTGATCTGTGCATCTTTCATTATCGCAGAAATCCTGGCGATAATATCATTCATGCCCTCTGAATTATAGGTGATGTCCTCCAATATTAACTGGAGAAGACCGGACATGAGCAAGTGTTTTATCTGGTAACGGCATCTAACGTTGTTTATCCAACGCTGTCTACCAACTCCAAGCGTGTATCCACGATTTAAAAATGATGATGATACAAGGTGTGAGATCTTGACAATGGTTCCTATACGTGCCTTCTCGAAGGCAGATATAGTGGATTCGTCCTCGTATGCAGGAATTGCGGTCGAAGGAGCAATACCACCAATATTTCCTCTAACAGGTTTCTTTCTTATCATGGCAGCAATTGCAGCACCGCCATCGAAAGACGCTGTATATGATCGTGTGGTATCCAAGGTATTCTTGAATCCTACAACTATTGCATTTCTTGTTTGTCCAAAATCATTTTCTCGTAGCTGGTTCCACGCTCCAACTGCACCATAAGAAATACCACTATCCCATGGTCGTTGGTTTGCTGGGAGACTAATGAGTGCCTGTCTTTGCCATCCGGTATTTGATCTGGAATTACAATGAGATAACAACTGTTTCATGTCATTAACGAAGGACGTTCCACCATAAATTCCTTGCGCAGAAACACTTCCACTCATGCTACCATGATCATATGCAAGGGACATTAATTGAACGTCTGCATTGTTAAAAACGCTTAATGCACCAGCAAGACCGGTTGTCGTATAACTTGCTAACACGCTATCTTCCTGTCCAACAGGTTGAGGATTACTACCAGCGTTCACTGGATATCCTGTTTTAAATGTTATCTTTCCTGTTTTTGTACCGTTTACCTCTTCAACAGTATATCCTGCTGGAGGTTGAGTTACGGTTCCTGGTAATCCAGTTGAAGCATCTACCTGATAACTTACCTTGATGGACGTGAGCGTGTCGATTGGAGATGTTGCAGTTCTCCATTCAGTCACTCCACCTGCAGATAACATGTTTTCATCCGTTGCACTTCCTGCTCCATCCGACTGTAGAAACCTGTAAAAATAAACATTTGCCGCATCTGCCTGGTAATCAAGCTCGTTAAAATAATCTTGCATCCAATGCACCAGCTCGGTTTCTTCTGGAGTACCATCATATAAATTACTGAATTCATCATAACTACCAATGATGAATCCTCGTGTATTTCCTTCCTTGATAGGAACTCCGGATGTACTGATGAACTTGCTCTGGTTAGCATCATCGAATCCGATTACACCTACATTAGCAACTCCTATGGGAACACGTCCAGGAACGGGATTTTTCTCGTTTACTATTATATATAGATCTGCCATTTGTTATTCCTCCGGTTTTATTACAAGTAAATCATCATTCACGCCAGTTCCATCACTGACTTGAACATTTACCTGAGTGACAATTGAAGCGGCATCTGGTTCCGAATCTTCAAGAAATCTATTCCATTGTTCCTCGTATCTAATCATGAATGTCATCATTACCAGTGAATTATTATCTGCTTGGTCGAAGTCGCTCAGGTCTTTTTCACGTTGTATGGAAGACGGTATAACTGATCCATTCGCATCTCTAAGTATTTCACCCCATCCTCCATTCAATGCAAAAACCCTGTTCTTTATTTTTTTCAACAATTTTCCCGTGATGTACCTTTGATGAATGACAGTACCGCCTTGTCTCTTTGCCCGAGAAGAAATGCGTATCTCCACATCTGCTATCATTTCTTGGGAAAAAGTGTAAACGCCAGTGGTCTTGTTATAACTATGAAGGTTACTCATTCCAGAAACACCTGGCTTGTGATCTTCAATATTGACGACTATGGTAGGGTGTTCATAATTCTTGAATTCGTATCCCCACATTGACTTGGAAACGAATGAAGTATCCTTGACAGTAAATGACATGTTGTCAAGATTGTCCACGAGTCTTTCCAATATTTCCTCATCCAACAATAGACCACACCTCCACGTCATCTATTACCCTGGTAGCAACTTTTCCAAGGAATCCAAGCGTGTCAACTCCACTCATCGTGATGTATAGTACAGGAGGTGGAAGATTTTCTCCAAATAATTCATCGTATGTCCACTCATACTCGGTAATCTCGCTCGTACTTTCTCTTGTTATTTTCAATTTAAGGTTATTACCGAATTTATCCATTGTAACTTCATATGTATACCATTCATCCTGTTCAATATTCACGTCGAATAACGTTCCGCCTAGGATATCCCTGTAATGAACACCATCAACTTGAAGTGAAAAAACACCAACATATGCTGCTATGGTAACTTCTGAAAGCCGTTTTACATCTGCTCCAAGATCCCATCCAATCAATCCGCTTGTATCCACAACACCTGTTATAAGTGCCCTGTACCTGACCTTTACTGCCGGTCCAGGAAGGTAGTTTGTAACTGGTAATGAAATGTACGGGTGTGGAGGATTTGTTCCTCCAATAATTGGTTTGTTCGTGATCACGACAAACTTACCAGTATTCCCGTGATCGTCTTCTTGTATTTCTATTGGATCGACTTCCGGGGTCGGGTCATCGACATCCCAGCCAGTTGGAGTCTCTCCGACCGTATCATGTTCAAATGTCCACGCGGAGTAAGTGTTAGGGAATTCATCCTTGGTTTTTTCAACCCAACATCTAACAGTTCTCATTCCCCATGTATATTGCCAGTTCATGACGCGGAACACTGCATTTCCATGGATGATCATTATTCTTGGCATGTCACGCTCGGTTATCCCTAGCCTGTCAATTTCATCCATTGGAATATGATATTCTTCCACGCCTTTGTATTTTATTCCATTGATCTCATTTTTCAGGTTGAAATGTCCACTGCGAACCACAGTTGCTCCAGGGACTTTTTCATAAAACAATGGGGGATTTGTTATGTACTTTCCTCCTGTATCCCTTTCTATTTCCCCTTCAAGCCTGAGGTAGATTTTTCCACCTTCTGGATTCATGATCCTATCAATGGATTTGAGGAATAAGTTACCAAGCATTATAATTGTATTCCTAAGCCAGTGTATTTTTTATCGGTATTGGTATTCATGTCAAGTACGGAAACAGCCGTTCCGAACCTGACTTCACCGGGGTTTGTTTTCTTGAATTTCCACGTTTTCCATCCTTGCAAGAATTGAAGAGCTTTCATGCGATACGTCTCATGTGGCAAGAGATTGTAAAAATCTTCTGCCATTCCCTTGGCAAAGAAAAACAATGGCTGCCATCTCTGGAAATCAGTCATCACGTCTCCTACCTTGTGGGTCTTTATATCTCCAGATGTTTGTTGTATCTGCCCACGCATCGATAGGTATTCCATGTAAAGACACAATCCGGCCGACCAGATATAGTACTTTGGATCATTGATTTCATCAAGTGAATCGATATCTATCTCCTCACTTTCTAACCAACGGAATATTTCTGAAGTGGTCATTTTTGAAATGATGGAATATGCTATCTTGTCCACTGTCAGCTCGAATGTTGCATATTCGAGATATTCCATTACCTCTTCGGCCGTTGGTATTGTAGCAGCCATGCAATCATCTCATGCGGTAATCGGACATGCCTTCCTGAGAATCATCTCGTTGGCAAAATCGTTCACTCCAGGTGAAAACTTGAGTTCAAACCTTGTCCTGACGATATGCGGTTCGTGATCAATCCACGAGTACGTGTATGGAGTGTCGTAATTCTCATGGAACTGGTTGCATTTGCTGGAAAATACGAAACCTAAATTACTGCTTGCCAAGATGACAAACTCGTAATTGGATTCACGCATGAACCAGTATTTGTTGCGGTTGTTCCATTCATCAGCAGCCATGTCACCAGGGAATGGTGTACCGGGTTTATTGGCATCAGCAGCATTCTTCTTTGCGGTATTGGATATTACCTTGCTTACCATCATCTGGTTATCAAGTCCACCATAAAATGCCTGCAACGTACCACCACTCATGTCACGCACGTACTTGAGACGTTCAAGGATGATCTTGTGGTTCTTGAGAATTTTCGCTGTCTTACTGCCAACGAACATGTTATCCATTGGCAAATCGCCCATTCCTTCCTGCAATTCAACGGCATTATCAATGTCCATGAAAGGATTGCTATACGTGTAATCGTTCCATGCTTTTCCTGTCATGCCTTTCGTGGCAGATGTAAGATCAAACTTTTCCAGGCGATTAGTTAGCTGGTTTGAAAAGTTTTCAATGGCGTATGGATTGCCCCAGAGATAGTTGACAAGCTCCAACTCGATCCTGCGCTCTATAGCCCTGATGCAAATCTGGGTGAGTTTTTGCATCTTCACGTTGGTACCAAAGTTTGCTTGCGGGGTAAATTCATTAAGGAATTCCTCTGGTTCCATCATGAAACCAATTTTTGTCATCCTGGTCCACCATTGCTCTCCGTCAATACCAGTGGTGATGTATTTCGTTCGTCCATATGCACCATGCATCTCCGATACCATCTGGGGATCGACCACGAGAGGCCATGCAAAGTTCGATTTACCCTCTGGAGACCTAACACGTCGCATGATTTTTTGCAGTGCAGGAGCCCATTTAGAGTCCCACATCCGCACCATTTGCACGAAACCTTGCTTCAAGAGCCATGTTGGTATAAGGTTAGCATATGCCAAATTTGGCATGTTTTGCCCGCCACCAGTAAATGTCCACGACATTTTCTTTTACCTCCTATGGTGCAACGTTTTGAGTATCTATCATGATCAGCCCTCTTTGATTATATTCTATGGGGCCTTCTTTAACCTTGCCAAGCACGGTTTTTCCAGTGGACCATTTCTGGAAACCTCCAGGAGCAGGAGCCACCAACTCGTTAATTTTAGCCGTGTAGCCAGATTGCTTGTTCAACATTGTACGGTCGCCATGAAGACATAAATCTATATCCCTTCGTCCATGACGAAATTCTATATTCCGTAACCCATCTGGTAGGTTGTCAGCACGTATTACCTCATCTTCGCTTACACCAGCACAAGCTTCAACTCCAGTAGCATCATCGTATCCACTAACGGAATAGAAGATGTCATATGCCGGAACGCCCTCTCCAGACGTACTTCCAGTTATTTTTGCTGGTTCTCCGATGAAAAGTGACTTATCTTTTGGTACGATGTACTTTCCAGATTCTATCACATCGGTCCAGTTTTGCCGGTTATGCCAAGGAGCTCCCATTTTTATCTACCTCCATTCTTCCAGAATTCTTGCATGAGAGGAAGGAGCGATGGATCGATATTCTTTTCCAGTTGTTCCTTGGCAGGCTCTTCCTTCTTCGATTCCAATTCCTTCTTCATGCCATTCAATATCCTAGTGGCAATATCGGAATTGTCAACATTAGCATCAACCGGTCCCTCTAACTTTTTCATTTGAAGTTCGAGGTATTCCTTTGTTTGCGTTCGATAGAAGTTTTCGAGTTCTGGCCTGCCTTCAAGCTTGATGATCTTGTCAACTAATGGTTTCATGGTTTCCGCGTATTCAAGTTTCTCTTCCAACGCGGATACACCTGCCGCTAGTTTCGTGACTTGCTCCATCAAGAGCTTGGTAGCGCCATCCTTCTCTTCAAGAGATTTCTTTAGAGTCTCGTTACCTTTTTCGAGTTCTTTTATTTCCCCTTCAAGCTTTTGCTTTTCAAGAGTCATTGCCTCGAGTTGGGTTTCAAGCTCCTTGTATTTTTCCTGTTCGACTTTCTTTTTTCCATCATTGGCCGGGTCTGCTTCGTTTACAGACATTACAGCTTCTCCTCCTTCGATGTGTACGCAGTCAACGCATGCTGGTACGTGAGTGCCACTTGCCTCGTACAAGTCAACCCAATAAGCCTGCTTTTTACCATCCTTTGTTTCGAGATATTTTAGAAACGCAAGTGAGATTCCTATTGGATTTCCTGAATCGTAGCTCTCTTTTATCCATTCAGCGAAGACCTTGTTATGTGGTAATTCATGGCCCAAAGGACTTTTCAATGGTACTTCAAACTCGCTAACCATGAAAAGTTTTGTACCATCTTCATTTTTGGAGACCGTTGTATCTCCAATTTTAATTCTTTCCTTTGTTGCCTGTTTGATCCTTCCAAAAATAGGTATGACTTTTTTATCAGTGCTCGCAGGATGTCTATGACGAAAAATAAAAGGTTGGTTCGGTGCTTGTGAGATAAGAATATCCATCATTGACTCGCATATTTCATTCTCTGAAATACTCTTCGCCATGAAAGAAAACGTGTTTTCCGTTTCCTTATATGCTCCAGCAGACTGTAAGGTTAATTTTTCTAATACGACTGCCATGCGAACCACCTGCTCCTAACATGGTTTCTATCATTTATAAATGTTTGCTAATAACAGTGCTATCACGCTGGCTATTACACAAAACAATCCATTAAGTGCCAAGTACGCATCCGTAGCCTTCCTGGACATTTTATCCCCTTTGCGTTTAAAGATGAGATAACCGAGGACTTTACCTTCCTTACCAGGTTTTAAATCTCCTAACAAATGAAACCCGTATGAAATGCAAAATACCCCCACGGAAAATACATGATCG
>MUGE01000325.1:0-2128 GCA_002900545.1 Thermoplasmata archaeon M11B2D
GTAAAGGGCAAACATCTGAAGCAGCGTGATACGAATCCCAACAAGACCAGCGGCGGGAAGCATTGCAACAAGCGACAACGGGATCATTATTCCAATCGAATAGAGAATTACTGTTGGTTGATGAAGCTTGTTTGCGTACTGGTTCATAGTTTCCTTAGTCCCCTCTAACGATACATCCAAGGCTCGGTCTAACGTAACAATCCGAGACACCTCATTTTTTTCATGCAGTGAACTTTGTATCAGATGCAATGATCGTTTGAAATATTCACTAAAACGCCCCCAACGAGTCGCAAAATGTGAAAGCGCATCATGTGCCCCGTGATATACTCTGATCTCCATATCCCAGAGAAGTTTTCGTAAATCATACGCTAATGTTGTCGATGACTCAGAAGCAGCAAATTTTAGGCTATTTTCGAGATTTGGAACTAGCTTTAGATACATGACTAGGTAACTAAGTATTTCGGGGATGTCTCCCAGTGAATGAATCTGAGTGTTTCTTGCATAGGAGAGTGGGAAGTTAAAAATAAGATTCATTATTACGAATGGAATGACAATCAGCATCAAAGTTAATAAGACTAGAGGAACTGTATCAATCTTTAGAATCGATAGAGTAGAAGCAAAGAATACGAAGAGATACAATCCTAAAAAACCAATAAAGGATAACAACGCGCTTGTGTGTGCAAAGAGAAGAACACCAGACAGTTCAACGTTTAAATCAGATAAAGTCAATGCATCTTCATAGCCTAAAGGGAAATATCTTGTTAGCTTTTGTTGTGTCTTATCAGGATTTTTATGAAGCCAAAAAAAATATTTTTTTGAGAATTCTACACCCTGCTCAAACCAATGGGCGGACCGTCTCATGGTAATCGCCTCACATACTCTTCGAACCATTTCATCCATGTTTTACGTACTTGGTGATAGTCGACGGTTTCATTGTGTAACTTACTTTCTTCAACGCTCATCCAAAACATGTTGTTTGTATCTCTTGTCGTTTCTGCTTCTAGCAGTTCTTTATGGTTTTTACTATATTCAACGATCGTGTTCTTGATGTCGGTTCTCAACTGGATGTTCTGGAGTGCTTTTTCTACGGTTATTCCCCATTTTTTTGCAATGGATTGGACAACCTGGGACTGCCCCATGTCCAGAAGGTCTGTGGAACAAAGCGTGTCTTTGCTAGTATCATAAAGCATGACATCCTGGAACACCTTCTCTGGGTCAGGGGTAGCGCCCCAACTGGTTTTTGTTATTTCTGAGATTTGTATGACTCTTCGTTTCCGTTCTATCCCCCCCTCACATCGGATGGGTGCGGCAATCACTACAGCATCTACAGCTTTAAACGACGTCGCTGGTACGCCAATATCATATATGACCCGTTCATACACATCTCTGGTAGTGGATCCATGGATAGTTCCCATTATCAGATTTCCCGCGGCTCCCACCCTCATCGCTTCAAACAAGACTTTGGCTTCAACACCCCGAACCTCCCCAAGGATCAATACTGACTCCCCCAACCGTAATGCTGTGCGCAACGCATCGGTCGGATCTATCTCTGTAGATGCGGAACTTGTTGTAATCGACTTTGTAATAAGGGACTGTAATTTATACCCATATCGTTGAAAATGATCGATGGGGAGTTCTGTCGTATCTTCAATGCTTAATATACGAAACCGCTGAGGTATCTCAAAGAGACAGGCACCGAGAAGCGATGTTTTTCCTGAGCCGCGACTTCCAGCAATCAAAAGCGATGCTTGCCCATCTATTAAGAAACTAAGGAATCCTGCAGCAGTCGCGGAGATCATATTATTTGCAATAAAATGAGTAAGCGTCCATGGGTTTGACCGATGTCTTCGTAAAGCAAATGCGATTCCTCGTGGCGTAAGAGGGTTCGAAATTGCGGTAACACGGGTACGATACTTTTCGAGATCCATGTCTAAGACAGGGGTTGCTTCAGAGAACGCTCTTCCACTTAGAGTACGGAAACGAGATGCGAGTGTATCAATGTCGTTGTCTGATAAATAAATATTCGATGTGTACTCCTCTCCATCTACCACCAGATGGAGGGGATTGTTCATGACCGGTGCGTTAACGTAAATATCCTGAATATGTGGATCAAGTAGGAGGTCTTCAA
>MUGE01000026.1:0-9510 GCA_002900545.1 Thermoplasmata archaeon M11B2D
TTTCCGTCTTGTTTCTCTCTCAGTAAATTTAATATATAAAACATGTGTATATTAATTACAGGATATGAGACTTATCGGGAAATTCATACTCATTATTATCATAATAGGAATTCTCCTTGGAGCATCTGCATACGTTATTCTCTATACGGATAATGATGGTACAAACGGAGGGAACGACACAGAACCTCCGCAGATTGTAGACATAACAGGGAACATTACAACAACGGCAGGTAAAACCGTGACCATCACTGTTCTTTTCATAGACAACGTAGATGTCACCAAAGCCATTCTTCATTATCAAACCAAGGGGGCTGCGAACTGGACACAAACCTCCATCCTCTCTGGGAGCGCAACCGTCAGCATTCCTCCTGGTACAACAAGTGACTACCATTATTATGTCACGGTAGATGATGCTGCTGGTAATGGACCCGTGGGAAACCCATCAACCGATGGCTCCCGATTCTATATCATAACAGTACGGCCTGAAGATGAGTACTTTACTCATACCGTGTTTGTTGAGGAATCAACATCGGTGACATGTCGATATTGTCCAAATGTCGCAGCAATTTTAGAAAAACTTGAATCCTCACAAAATTACCGTTTTTATTATGTTAGTATGATTATGGAAAATGGCAAGGCAGCAGAGTATCTCACGTCAGTGTACAACCGCTATGCTGATCCTACTGTCTATGTCGATGGCGGGTATCAAGTGATTCTTGGTGGTCTGCATCCAGAAGCAAATTACTCAACCGCTATACAAGCGGCAGAGAATAGAGCGGTTCCAAAAATAAAAGTGGCGGTTACCGCCGACTACAAGAACACGACAAATACGATCGCCGTAGATGTTCTAGTCGTAAATGGAGAACAAACTCCTTATTCAGGGCGATTGCGGGTGTATCTGCTCGAGATTATTTCTTCACAATTTAATGACTATAACGGACTAAAATATAGAAACGCTTTTGTTGATTTCATGCTCAATCAAGATATTTCTGTTTCTGCAAACAGTAACATGACGTATTCAACCGACTGGCCTGTTGGAACCCTTGATTATGAGAATCTGAAACTGATTGCCGTGGTGTTCAATAACACCGGAAACAACGCATTTTCATATCCCCCCACAGGTAATCCGTTTACCGCATATTATGCTGATGCAACGGATGGGACGTACGTGGTTAAGGATGCTAGGAATCTTCCACCTGAGGTGGGTATTCTTTCACCGCAGCAAGGGAAAATCTATCTGCGCGGGAATCTGTTTTTAAGCAGAGTATTATATAAGAAAACATTATTGCGAAACACTTGGATTATCGGAAAAGCATCGATTGACACCTATGCAAAGGATGACTCTGCGATTGAAAAAGTAGAATTCTATGTAAACGACAATCTTGTTGCGACCCTCACAGAACCACCCTACAATTGGACGTTGCCATTTTCATTAATTAAAAAGCCCTGGATACCCAGTACATATACAATCATGGTAAAAGCCTATGACGATACCAATAAAACCGCGACCGCAAGTATCGATGTAAAAGCATGGTGGGCGTTTTCATTTTTTGGAAAATAGTCGTCTGCTATTTAATGTGGTAATAATATTGCGTGCAAGGACGACAAAGAAAGGATATAGACCTCGAAAGAGGTTTCTACATATTCTTTTCATCGTAGGAAGCGGTGAGTAGAATTCTCTATACATCTGTTGTACCCCTTGCCGTAGTTCTTCTGGCGTCATCTGCTTTGGTGTGAAAACGACATGCCCCATGTTATAGTATCTCCAATCCTTTGTTAGAATTCTTTTTTCCCTATCAAGTTTTTGAAACAATGGTGTTCCTGGGAACGGGGTAAGAATTGAGAAATCAGCAACATCAATCTGAAGAGCTTGTATCACCTGAAGCGTCTTTGAGAACACGTCGTGGGTGTCGTTGTCAAAACCAAAGATGAAATCTCCAATGACCGCCATACGGTTCGCATGTATATTACGAACCGCTTGTGCGTATTCATCAACGATATTTGTTTTTTTCCCGGTCATCTCAAGCGTCTGTTGATCGATTGACTCAAAGCCCACAAGCCAGGCAATGCACCCCGCTTCCTTAGAGAGCCGGACAAGTTCCAGGTCATTTGCCAAAACATCAACATTCCCATTGCAGAAGAATTTTTTCCGCAACCCTCTCATCTGCCTGAACAATTCTTTCGTGTATGCGGCATCGATGGTAAGCGAGGCGTCATAGAACATCAGGGTTTTTTGTGGGATTGCTTTTATTTCAGCGATGACCTCCGGTATCGGTCTTTTATGGAAGGATGCTCCACCAGGGGTGTTTGTCTCTGGACAGAATTCACAGTGGTACGGGCAGCCGCGTGTCGCCTCGACTGCCCCAGTCATAACAAATCCAGGTAAATCAATAGGCGTAGGGGGAAGAGGTAGGGAAATATCGTAGGGTGGCGCATGATAGAATGGTTGTAATTTTTTCTGTTCGATATCAGTAAGGATGGTAAGCCACTCATATTCGTTTCTACCGATAAGAACGCTGTCAGCATGCTGTGCTGCCTCTTCTGGAAGTCCAGAGGCATGAAACCCACTTAGGACGACAGGTCTGTTTTTTTTCCGGAATGTGTCAGCAATCTCATATGCTCGGGGTGCTGTGGAGGTAACATAATTAATAAGGACAACATCATAGAGAATTGTATAATCAATGGTATGATATCGTTCATTGACCACGGATACCTTGTGTTGTTTGGGCGTGATTGCTGCAAGTTCTCGTGCCTGCAAGGTAGGGAGAATAGAGAACGCCGTAAGCAATGTTTTTTCAAGGAATTTATACCTTGCTCCCCCCATCCAGATGGTCTCAACGATGAGTATATTCATTGCTTCTCTGTGGAGAATGAAGAGACAGCTATTTAAGGAATTGTACCTATTTCCTCCCTACTTTGGAAGCCTTATGAATCCTTTCTATAACCCCGTGTTCCTCGGTAAAATCCTGAAACGATACATTCTTGATATCGACAGGTTAAATACAATCAATGAGGAGTCCCTTCGATGCTATCAGGATAAACAATTCAGACGGCTGATGCGGTTTGCTGATACGGTACCCTTATATCACGAGAAATTCAAGCAAGCAGGTGTTAATCCAACCACCATTAGCGGTATCGATGATCTTCAGAAACTGCCCTTCGTCACAAAAGACGACATAAAACAGCACTATCCTTTGGGAATCGTATCATCGAAGATAAAAAAAACTTCTCTTATTGAGGTTTCAACATCTGGTACTACTGGGAAGGTTCTCCCTCTGTATGTGGATTTGCTTGATATCGTCATGGGTCTATTTGCGTATGTACGCACGCTGCATGAATACGATATCCGCGTTTGGAAAGATAAAATAACCATTATCGGGGATTTTGCTCCTCATACTGCAGAAAGTGGTTATGTCACAAGAGGTGTGCAGCCTCGTTTCAATCTCACAAGGGTGTTTAAAAACATTCAATGGCTCAATACCAACGATGAACCAACAAAAATCATCACCGCTATTAATGAGTTCCAACCAGAGTTCATAGGCGGATATGTTGGAATGCTTGGTCACCTTGCTTTGTTAAAAGAATCTGGTCTTGGAGATAATATCTTTCCTCGGTATATAGCTGCAACAGGTTCCGTGCTCGATTCTTTCCTGAAATCATATATAGAAACAGCGTTTCATACGAAGGTCTTTGAGGTCTACGGGGCAACAGAATCTGGGTTAATAGGCTTTCAATGTAAAAAGGGAAGTTATCATCTCATGTCTGATCTTGTCTACGCAGAATTCCTCAGAAACGGACAACCGGTGCACTCAGGTGAAGCAGGGGAGATGATTATCACAAAATTCCATGGAAAAGGAACACCGATTATTCGATACAATGCGATCAACGATATTGTCGCTCCCCTTGAAGGGACTTGTTCCTGTGGGAAGGCTGGGGCACGTATTAAAAAAGTATATGGACGAAACGACCTTGCACTGTATCTTCCTGATGGGACCGTATTACTTCCCTCTGCTTTTTCTGAGATTTACAGTAAACTGCTCTATCAACTAAAAACAAACAAGGTCAAGAACACAAAAATCATCCAACATGATCTGAACAATCTTGAGATCCAGGTTGTCATCGATGAATCGCTCCGCGCCGTTGGACCATCTGTCGAAGAGATTTTTTCGTTCATTCAAAAAGGATTCAATGAAAAAACCGGACCTGATGTAACGGTTATCGTACGAGAGGTTGATGCAGTTGACACATCACAAGGTCCTCGGATCATCTCCTTGGTGGACAAAAAGAAATATAATATTACCCGCTATATGTAGGATATCCATTGTTTTTTCCCTGAACGTGTCGAAAGCTATTTAAATGTTAAGCGCCTAATAGGAAGCTAACAATTGAAAATCTGAGGGATAATATGAAAGTAGTGTTATGTAACGATGGAGTGTGTGTTCCTCCAAAATGTCCGGTCGTGGATATACAAGAGGATAAGGTCATTATTGGCGAAAAAAAGAACGTATGCACGTTAACCAAAGCTCAGTTCGACATTCTCAGACAGAAAATCCTAAACGGTGAGATTTAAAAAAATTTTGTTTCCCGTTCTTTTTTTCTTTTTTTTAAGATAAAACTAATGATGTGGGTATCCTTCTTTGTTTTGGTTGTACATCTGAATGCTTTCCCTGACTAACTGTGTTAGAAACTCTAATCGCTGTTCATCGGTAAACGCTCCATAGGACGTCAACGTACCATACACCGTCGTGTACTTCGGTTTTACCTTCCCATTGTCATACCCCAATGTGATGATAGTAAACATCGGGATTCCCCCAACACGGTCTTTATCATAAATGATTTGAGCGTCCCGTAGCTCATCAATGGTGTGATGAATGTTTACGTAGATATAGGCGACTGTGGAGTTCTCAAAGTTGATAAGAGTATGATACATGTCCTGTTTTCCAAACTCGATGGAGAAAAGGTCTTTTATGACAGGGTACATCACATCGCATCCAGCGCACGCATCACCGCTGTAATGTAAAAACACCGGTCCTTCTGATAAGTTCGTTAGAATAAATTCCGGATGGGGTGCATTGTCTACTGTCTTAAAGGTAAAATCCGCCGAGGTTTTCGGCTCAAGTTTCAGGCAACTTAAACATAACACAAGTACGATACCGGATCGCACCTCATCATACACCCCGGTGAATGCAAACATTCCACTAAGCGCTCCTGAAACCAGGAGAAGCGCACAGATCTGCAATGCAAAGAATTTCTTCATCGCTATCTCCTCTCGAAGGTGATAATTTTATTCGGACAGGCGGTGACGCATTTCCCGCATAAGATGCACTCTGGGTCCCGATGCATATTTGGAACATCGATTCCCATCGGACACGCATAGGAGCAGACATTGCAATGGATGCATTCTTTTGTATTAACTGAGATATGTAAGAAACTGATTTTGTTAAAGGGAGCAAGGAGCGCACCTACTGGACAGAAATACCGGCACCATCCACGCTCGATAAGGAAGATAAGCAGGATAAACAAGATGAAAATAACCAGCGCTATGGGGAAAAAATAGTTTGGCACAAACTTCCCTGGGTATAAAAGAAGGGTGGGAATGGTGCCTGTAAGAAACCCGACTGGACAGAGATCGGTAAAGATAAAACCGATGAGATAGGAGGTGACAAACACAAGGCTGATGAGCAGAACATATTTTACATAACGGAAGTATTTCTCGGTTTTATGTGTCCCAAGTTTCCGTGCAATCGGATGTTTTTTCACCTTCCGGGCAACCCGTCCTGTCCCCCGTTGAAGAAACCCAATCGGACATGCCCAGCTGCACACCGCTCTTCCTGTTAGCACACCAAGAAATCCGATGATGAGAAGAGGATACAGGAATAACCTCCATGCGAAGTTTCCTTTATCAACACTTTGTTCTAACGAACGTAATGGACATGCAGAGGTAGCAGAGGGGCATGCTTGACAGTAAAAAAAAGGATAACAAAACCCAGTCTTTAATCCAGGATACCCGGGGTAACCCAGATTTGCAGAAAGGAAGATTACAATCTGAGAAATCAATCGTTTTAGTTGTAGCTTCATTGAACTCTCTTTTTCCTTACCAGTATCACAGTTCCAATGAGGGCCATGACAAAGAGGAGTAATTCGAAACCCGGTGTTTTATTATCGCCATCACTCCCGTTTCCATTTGTACCCGCAGACAATGTAATATTCCTTTTAGGAGATGATTCCCAAGTACCATCGGTTTTTGCCCAGACCTGACAGGTCATATACGTCGCATCTGCATGTTTCAACAGGACATCTGATGAATACATCCCTGGGCTTCCGAGAGTCATTGAGACATTTTGAGTGTCGGGGTAACAGATACCTGTCCCTCCATTGCACTCCTGGACCCATATTTTTACCTCTGAGGGTGTTCCACCGCTGATTTCTATCGAAAAAGTTACGGTTGAAATCGGAGGAGGTGATGTTGGTGAAGAGATGATTTCCCCAAATGTTATTCCTGTTACAGCCGCTGAACAGACAGTTGCTCCGAAAACACTTAGCATTACAATAGATAGGATACATTTTTTTCCGTTCTTCATATTTTTCTTGTCTCCCTCAAATTTTTTTAGGCAATTCGTCAATCTTCATATCAAGATTGATATCTGGCTCATAAGCCAACTGGGAGTAATAAATATTTCTCTTTTTATGGACAAATACATTGCAGTGTCAGCCGTTCTTCGTTTTTCTCCTTTATAACAGATTATCAAGAACAGGAGCAAGTCTTGTAAGGTCTGCAGGGTACCCCTGGGGTATGTCATCGTAGACTGCTAAGCCTTCATGGGAAAACGACAGAACCCCTTCTCTGTTGAAAATACACAACGCAGGAATGCCTCCATCCCCAACTTTATAGGTTTCCCATATCGATCCGTCGTCGATTCCAAAGGTCCACGTCAATTCATATCCATAGTCTTCAAATGTGGAAATAAAATCTTGTATTTGTGAAATGGTTTCCCGCTGGTCAATGTCTATTGAGAGTATTTCTACATCGTTCCTACTGTAGTTCTCGTATATTTTCCGCAACTCTAGCATCTGGAGCTGACAGGGTGAACACCATGTTGCCCACATATCCAGAATCACTACTTTTCCCCTGTAATCGCTTAAGTGTTGTGTCACTCCAGAAAGGGTTGTAAAGCTGAAATCATCAGCGGAAGGATTGACTTGTTTTTCTGTACAACCAGAAACCAAGGGGAGCATTATCAGCAGAGAAACAATTAAAAAAAGAGGTGACTTCTTCATCTCCATCAAAGAACATTAATGATAGAGTTTCAATTTCTCCAGGAGCATTTCTTTAGGCATGGCACCAATCAGCTGGTCAACAAGTGCACCGTTTTTAAAGACGAGTAAGGTTGGGATGCTCATGATTCTATATTTCATCGAAGTCTGTGGGTTTTCATCAACATTTAGCTTTCCAAAGACGATTTTTCCTTGCAACTCCTTTGCGAGTTCTTCGATGACCGGTCCGATCATCCGACAAGGACCGCACCAGGGCGCCCAGCAATCAATGACGATTGTTGGAAATTTCTTTATTGTCTCCTCGACGTCTGTATCAAGAAGATGGATGGGTGTATCTGGCCATTTTTTTTCCATGGTTTTACCTCCGTTCATATACCGTTTTTTTAGTTGATCAAGTTTTTTCTTTTTAATTTGCTCAAGAGAATCCATTTGTCCTCGAATAACTGCACTCCCTAATTAATATTTGGATAATAACATCCTTAAACGGTGTCTTATTTGAAGGTATCTTGGAGCCATTTTCGTATTCGTAGATATCCGATTTTTTTCTCTCCATCAAGCCAGAGGACAGGTGCGGTTCGTTGAAGGTCCTCAAAGACGTCATGGGATTTTGCCAATGCCAAGTCTTCATCACGCCACTGGCCAAGGTCATGGGGGAAGGTGACGATATCGATATCATCTCTCCCAGCAAGTAATTCTTTTGTCTCCTGGCATTTCACGCACTGTTCTAAGGAGAATAAAATGGGTTTTGGAATACGAACACCTCACATGTGACTGCTTTCTTTTTTGTGTCTTGTTATGATGCATAATAATTGATTTTTTTTTAAAGGTTCCGTCTGTTTGGTTCTTCGTAACAAAGCTTTTTCAACTCTTTTTCTTTTTCTGCATTTGAACGTGTATGCTTGAAGATCATAAAATCGTCAGAGATCCGATTCATGGTGATATAAAAATAACCGGATGTCTTATTGATCTGATCGAGACTCCTGAAGTGCAACGTCTACATAATATTAAACAGCTTGGATTTGCCCATCTTGTGTTCCCTGGTGCGCATCATACCAGATTTGAGCATTCGCTTGGCTGTTCCATGATCGCTTCTCAGATTGCTGATATTCTTGCTTTGAAAGGGACAGAAAAGAAACTGTTGACCTGCGCTGCTCAATTACATGACATAGGTCATGGTCCGTTCTCTCATACGTTAGAATCGATCCTGCTTCAACGATTCGGTGTTGATCATGTCGATCTTACAGAGAAGCTAATTCTTGGGGACTATGCTATCTTTGATGGAAAAGAACAGCAGTTTCTTTCGGCTTCTTCGGTGCATGAGATCCTTGACAAGTATCAGGTGGATAAAAAAGAAATTGTGAAAATAATTAGGGGGAGTGTGTCGAAACATGCATACCTTGGTCAACTCTTGAACAGCACGATTGATGTTGATCAGTTGGATTATCTTATGCGTGATGCGTATTACACGGGTGTTGCCTATGGCATGATTGACCTTCAGCGGCTTTTAAGGACGATAATGATTTATAAAGGAAATCTGACGATGATGCGCAAAGGAGTAAACGTTGTGGAAAACATCCTTATGGCTCGTGCGTTGATGTATTCATCGGTGTATTTTCATAAGACCGTGCGCATCCCAGAACTAATGTTGTCAAAGGCACTTGAGGAAATCCCTGATGCAGAACCCTTTGAGTTTTTCCGGATGACTGATGCGGAGATTATGATATCTTTGAAAGCGATGGGCCGTTTTCAACAGGAGATTGTTACACGTCTGAAATATCGTGATCTCTTCAAACAAGCTTATGCCGTCTCTTTGTATGATTTAAATAAAGAAGAAATCAAGGTCGTCAAGGCACTTGAGGATGCATCCACGCGACGACAAAAAGAACGTGAGATAGAAGAGGCCTTCCGCATACCGAAAGGTCATATCATCATTGATGCGCCACGACCCGAGTTGTTGCGTGCTGAGCCACGAATCAATAATACCGATATTCAGGTTATGAACAAGAATGAAATGAAGAGTCTTGATGATTTTACTCCTGTTGCTTCAGCAATCCGTTCACGCATCGCTCCTGATTGGGCTTTGATGCTTATCACAGATGAAAAATACAGAAGGACCGTCGCGAAAAAAGTAAAACGACTGTTATTTTCTTAATGTGTTTCCGAATAAGGAGAGAATGGGGAAGTTTGAAGGTGGTGAGGAGAGATTAAAAAATTGATGCCTCCCCCATTCTTAAG